>JBNKJW010000274.1:0-7624 GCA_050291445.1 Bacteroidales bacterium
TCATAATTTAATTATTCCTTAAGAAAAAAAATAGTAATTATAGAGAAATTCAGCTTAGTTGTTCCGGTGATTATATCACTTTTTGCAACAGTAAATAGCAATGCCCAGGTTTTAATACCGATTTTACTTTCAATATAGTCCAATTTCGACAAAGCCTCATTTGACTATTTTTAAGTAGTATCGGCATTTACAATTGCTATTTATATTTTGTCATTTGACTAAAATATAAATGCAATTGGTATAACACAAACCATAAGGAGACAATTGATGAGCAAGCTACTATTCCACTAATAGGGGTGGCTGTAGTAATTAAAGAATCTGAGCCTTAATAGGGACTATTTTGGATAAAAATGGCTATTTTGAAATCAAAAATGTTCTTTTAGGTTGACAAACAATTCTTGTTAGCTTTATTGGCTGTGAGTCAAAAGTGGCTGGTAATGTGGTAGTTGATCCGGGGAAGGAGGTTTGCCTGGATATAAAACTGATAGAGCCCGTAGTTAAAATGGATGAAATAAAAGTGCTTGCTAATAAAAAAGAAAAATCTTTGAATGATTTGGCGCTCAGCCAAAAGAAAATACCCGGGGAAATAATTGACAAAGAAGCAGACTATGTATTAATGGTGAAGGACAACCAACCAGAATTAAAGCAACAAGTAGCAAAATTATTCAGGTATTATAAAACTCCTTGCTCCCAAAATGAAACAGTTGAAAGTGGGCATGGAAGGGTTGAAAACAGAAAATGTGAAATGATTGGAGATTTGAGGTTTTAGGTGGAAAGGAACATTGGCCGGGCCTAAAATCTGTTGTAAAGATCAGTGCCCAAAGGTATGTGACGAAAAAAGGCACAGAAACGTCAGAAACAAGATATTATATCACCTCATTAGGGCTCGATGCTAAGAGGTTGAACCAAATCATCCGTTCACACTGGAGCATTGAAAACAACCTTCATTGGAGGCTTGATGTGGTTTTTAACGAAGATAAATCTCCCATAAGAAAAGATAATTCAGCTTCAAATTTTAACATTATAAGCAAAATAGCGATGACCTTAATTGATAAAGAAAAAACAGAAAAACCCTTTACCCAAAAGAAAAGGCTTAAAGCTGCATGGAATAACAGCTATAGGCGAACTGTTCTGAAAAGTTAAACCCGATTGCCGTTAATGTATTGCAAGCAATATTTTTTTTATACATTTGTGCCGGATTTTCAAAACTAAAATACTAAACTGAATATTTAAATCTATTAGAATAGCAATGTTTAATTATTTATAAAGAGAACCAATACAACTTAAAACCATAAATTAAGAACTCTCCTAACCAATTTATCTTTCACAAATAATTAAAGAATGAAGTTATTCATTTTTCTTTTGCTTAGTCTTTTTCTTTTCGAAGAAGGGCTTTATAGTAACACAAAAACTAACAAGCCATTAATTGTAGGTGGTACTGTTTCAGGTAGTACCACTGTTTGCTCAGGAAGCAATTCTGGTGCACTAAATCTAACAGGAAATAATGCCGATGTTATCCGTTGGGAATATTCACTAACCGGTGGAGCCCCATGGACTACAATTAATTATACAGAAAGAAATTTTCCGTATGAAAACCTTACAGTTACTACATATTTTAGGGCTGTTGTAAGTGATGGAATAGATGTAGTATATTCCACCACAGGAATAATAACGGTATCTTCTTTACCTGCTGGCGGAACTATTGTTGGAGAAACACAAGAGTGTTCTGGAGCCAATGGAACTCTGGTCTTATCAGACTATTCAGGCTCCATTATTAGGTGGGAATACAGTACTACTCCTGGAAGTTGGTCAACAATCAGTAATACAACTAATGAATACACCTACTCAAACCTTCAATTTGATACAGAATTCAGGGCAATTGTACAAACAACTGGGTGTTCAGAAACTACATCAAATGAACACCCCATCACAATTAACCAACCTACAGTTGGAGGAAGCCTTGATGGAAGCACAACCGTTTGTAAAAACACCAATTCCACCACACTTACATTAAACAGCGCTACTGGCCAGGTAATTTCTTGGGAGACTTCTCTTTCTGGAAATTCTCCCTGGACAACTGTTTCAGGTTCCGATGGTCGGAACAGCTTGACCTTTAACAACCTAATTTCCACAACATTCTACAGAGCTATTGTTGAAAGTCCTGGATGTTCAACAGAATATTCAAGTGTTGCCAGCATTGCTGTTGACGAGCAAACTGAAACAGGATATTTAATAGGTGCAGATGAAATTTGTGCGACCAATAATTCTGGAATGATTAATTTAGTTGGCAATAAAGGCGATATTGTAAACTGGGAATATTCAGAAAATAATGGAACAAGCTGGACAACCATTTTAAACTCAGTTGATTTAACCCAGCATACATACAATGACTTAACAACCACCACTAGTTACAGGGCTCAAGTAAAAAATGGTGTTTGTGATGCTCAATATACACCCTCGGCAGAAATAAAAGTCAATCCTTTGCCAATTGTCAGTTTTTCGGTAAACAATGTTTGTCAAAGCAAAAAATCACACCTCACCAACAAAACAAATATTGCAGAAGGGTACATTCAGGAATACACCTGGGTGTTAGGTGACGGAAACAGGGCTTATATTAAAAATCCGGTTTATAAATATGCTTCATCCGGAGTATACGAGGTAAAACTCTCAGCTGTATCTAATAAGGGTTGTGTTGATTCTGTAAAACAAGATATTACTATTTACCCTTTGCCAAACGTAAGCTTTAATGCTACTAATGTATGTAACGCGGAGCAAACAACTTTCGTTAACCATTCTACAATAAGCTCTGGTACAATAAGTCACTTTTGGGATTTTGGAGATGCATCCGGGACTTCTATTAATGAAAACCCTGTTTATACCTATTCTGCAACAGGCAATTATGATGTAAAACTTAAAGTCACCTCAAATTATGGCTGCATTGATTCTGCTACAAATTCCATTGAGGTTTTTCCATTTGCAACCCCTGATTTTTCATTTGATGATGTTTGCGATGGAACCGAAGTACAGTTTAGCAATAATTCAACAATTTCTTCCGGAAATTTCACATGCAACTGGGACTTTGGTAATGGGCAAAACTCAACTCAGTATAACCCAAAACATTTGTACCAGTCAGCAGGGGTTTATAACGTACGACTTACAGTAACCTCCTCAGAAAATTGCTTACAAGAGATAACGAAAGAAGTGAATGTGAATCCTGTTCCTAATACAAATTTTGCTATTCATGATACTTGTGCCCAAGACCAGATATATCTTAACAACCTAACAACTATTTCAAGCGGAAATGTGACGTATTTTTGGAATTTTGGAGATGGGGCAACCTCTGGTGATGCAGAACCAACTTATAATTATAGAATACCAGGAAACTATCTAATTTCTTTAGAAGGTCAATCCGATAAAGGATGTAAAAAAAGCACCTCTCAAAACATCAATATTTTCCCCATTCCTAAAGCCGACTTTATTGCAGAAAATGCATGTTATACCGATTCAGTAAAGTTCACAAACTTATCCAATATTAGCTCAGGAACACTTAGCTATACCTGGAGTTTTGGCGATGAAAGTTCTTCCGGCCTATTAAATCCATCGCATTATTATAATAGTGCCTCACAATATAATGTAGCTTTAAATGTAGTTTCTGATAATGGATGTTACGATAACTTTAACAAATTCATCGAAGTATATCCGAAGCCAGAAGCTGATTTTTTCGCCCCAACTTTTTGTGATGGAAGTGAACTGGCTTTCGTAAACCTTTCTTCCGTTGAAAGCGGAACAATAACGAATTATTTGTGGGATTTTGGAGATGGAACAAACTCCGTTCAGGAAGAACCTGTAAAACTATATTTTAACCCCGATGAGTATACTGTTACCCTCCAGGTAATTACAGAATTTGGATGTAGTGATACCACTTCAAGAAGTTTCAGGCCAAATGCGAACCCTGTGGCAAACTTTTCTGTTGAAAATGTATGTCATAATAAGCCGATTTATCCTAACAACTCTACTGAAAACGATGGCTCTCTTCGATTTAACTGGAGTTTTGGAGATGGCAATGTATCTACTTTAAACAATCCGGAACACACTTACAGTTTAGCAGGGATTTATAGTATAACATTAACTGCAATAACTGTTCAAGGGTGTGTTGACTCCTTAAAAAGAAATGTGATTATCTACCCCCTCCCAAATACTTTTGCGGGAAATGATACTACTGTCAGCCGTGGTTATCCTTTAATACTTTCTGCAGATGGTGGAAATGAATTTACGTGGTTGCCAACAACAGGGCTGAGCGATCCATTTATTAAAAGCCCTACCGCAAGGTTAGATGTAACAACTACTTTTAGTTTACAATCTGAAAATGAATTTGGTTGTATTAATTATGACACCATAACCATTCAAGTTCTCGATGACTATAAAATTGAGGCCAGCAACATTGTTACTCCAAACCAGGATGGTTATAATGATTATTGGATGATTTATAACATTGAAACCTTTGACAATTGTCTGCTTAACATTTACGATAGATGGGGGAAACTGGTTTACCACACAAAAGCTTATCAAAATAATTGGGACGGCAGAAATATGAATAACGACATTCTACCTGACGGTACCTATTATTATATTATTGAATTTGAAGGTGCAAGTAAAACATACAAGGGAGCAATTACGATATTAAGGGATAATTAATAGCATAGAAAGTTGAAAATTGAAAGTAAAAAGTATAAATAATGAACACATTGATAGCAATGGGACAAAGTAACCTAACTACGATGCAGAAAGTGCACTGTATTTATAGTCCACAGTTCTCGGTTTGCAGCCTGAAAATGCAAAACCTTACATCCTTAATGCGTACAATGTTAAACTGTCACAATTATAGTTGGGGAGGACAAAGATGGAAGACTGAAGACCGAAGAAAAAGATCCGTGAAAATTCGTTTAATCCGTGTCATCCGTGTTCTATCAATCAGTCAAAATCATAAAAATCATCAGAAATCAGTGTACCAGAAAATTAAAAGGGAAAATACAAAATGAACCTTATTAAATTAATAAAAATAGTCTTTCCGTTCTTGGTAATTGTATTAGGTATGCAAGGCCTTTATGCCCAGACAAAAAAAGAATTCGATGCCCAGTTGGAGCAAGTGGTAGGGCAATGCAGGAGCAAAGTCCCATACAACAGCGATTTTGAAAAGTATAATCGAAAGTTCCCCGAATTTGTTTTTAAGAAGACGAAAGATCTTTTACAAGATTCTTCGAGTGAAGTAAGGTTTTTTGCCATTAATTTAATTTCAAAATTGGCCAGCACAAGCCAGGATCAATCAATCAGGCAGGCAGGAGTTTTTAGCCTGTTAAATACCAACCCTGGTTCTTTATATATTGCAGCCAAAGAATTGCAACAGTTTAACAAAGAGGATTTTAACGGAGCAAGCAAAGATTCCCTAAGGGCATTTATAAAAACAGAAGAAAAACGCCAGGATGAAATCATTATGCTGGTTGGTTATTTAGATATGTACGATCAAATAACTGCATTGAGAAATCTTTTAAGTTATCCTGAAAACCTGGGGGCAAAAGAACGCTGGAAAATTAGGTTGGCACTTGCCAGAATGGGTGATATTGATGAAATCAATAACTGCATTGAATTTGGCAAAAAAAATGGATGTAGTTTACAAGCAGTTTACAGAGTTTTTCCTGATTTGATTTACACCAGGCAAAAAAACGTTTTTGATTATTTAATTGAAATAATGCAAAACGATACTATAAAAACACCTTCAGCAAATCCATCAAGCAATAAAAAAATTGCATGTGGGTACAGGATAATGGAACTTTTCCCCGGAATTGTTGAAGGTTACCCGTTAAAACATGCCTTTGGGAAACAAATAGCAACAAACGATTATAAAAAAGCCCTGCAAACAGCCAGGCAATGGTTTATTGATAATCCTGATTATAAAATTAACAAAGATAAATTCTGAAGTTTAAAGATAAAATATATAGATAGAGGTTGAGGTTAAGAAAAGAATTCGGCAACTAGTGTCATGTCAAAGCTAATTTGTCAGGTGACAACACCTGACAAGTGCACCAGCCAGGTGTTGTCACCTGGCTAATTACCAGAAATATCAAATTTGACTTAACACTAGAAGCCAGTAACCAGAAATAATAATCAACAATAGTATTAATACAAACAAGTTTAAATAATTAATTAAAATGATGAAAAATTTAGTATTGATTTTAACTGCCATCACTTTTATGGCTGTTTCGTGTAAAAAAGATGATTCTGCAACCCCTGATAATTTAAAAGGGTTGGTAAAAAAGTTCGTATATGACGATGGGGAAATTGTCAGTTTTGAGTATGATGACCAGAGAAGGTTAATTAAAGAAACTTCAACGGATTCCGAAGCTAACAATGAAACCACCATTATTACTTATGAGTACAATCAAAATGGTAAGATTGCTAAAGCAAATTATTCTGATAATGGCACAGCATCTTCATTTGACACTTTTGTTTGGGAAGGGAACGTAGTAACTGTAATAGGGAATGTAGACAGCGACCTTGAAAAAAAAATGGTATATGAGTTTGGAGAGGATGGTAAACTTACCAAATACATACAATATCTGAGAAATGGCTCCGTGCAGGAATTGTCGTATTATGAAACGTATACATGGGCAGATGGAAATATTGTTAAAGGTTTAAGGTATAATGCCAAAGATGAATTAACTGAAACCACAACTTATGAATATACTATCTACCCCAATATTAGCCCGTATTCAGCAACCGGTTTTGCTCCTTCTTATGTTTCGGCAAACGCTATGAAGTATAGCAAAAGTGGATCTTCTTATGTTTCGGAAAAAAGGATTTCATATACTTATGCTGATGGCAGCAACTTGCCTGAATCAATAACTGAAACAAGATTAAATAATGGCTTACAGAGTGATGTCTATTCCTATGATTGTGAGTATTATTAATTATATGAAAATAGCTTAATTTAAAATAGGCAGAAAATAAACCCGGCAGGTTTAATTAATTAAAGTTATAGTTCAAAATAGTAATGATTTATTTATGTAGATTATATCAGTTTAATACTGAGGTTATTAGGTGTTGGTTGTTAATTGTCGAAAACATGACTATTGACCATTGACTGATATCTCATTTCAAGGATTTTATCCTAATAAATCATTACAAAATTAAACCAGAGCCTTAATTAAAATACTTACAACAAGGAAGTAGATAGGCACTAATTAAAAGGAAAACCTGCCAGGTTTAAAATTTTTGATAAATAAAACTGGAGGCGGATACCTAAGGAGGTTGAGAGGAAAACAACAACAATTTCAAATGATTAATGAGAAGATTTCCAATACAAAAAAATCTAAGTTCTAAATTCAAATTTCTAAGTTCGAAACCCTAATGAATGCCCTAAATAAAATATTGACAATTTCACTATTCCTTTTGCTTTCAGCAAATGCTTTTAGCCAAGCTGACACTACAAAAAGCATTCTGGATGGTATTTCAAATGCCGAAGACTCTACCGGGATGATGAAAGAATACATCGACCAGTTCACAGATCTTTCCACACTGCAAAGGGCCATTACCATTCGTCGGTTTGCTCAAAACCAAAGACTCACCG
>JBNKJW010000275.1:0-15540 GCA_050291445.1 Bacteroidales bacterium
CTAATAGAAAATTCGGAATTATACCATCTCTGCACTAAAAATCCCTCAAAATAGCCCGCTATTCTTTCTGCATTTTTAGCACATATCTGGTATAATTCCGAATTTCTGTGTTGAATATTTTATGTCGAACTCAGGTTAATAGGCTTTGTACTTACTTTTATAGGTTGCTATTGACAGTGTACTCACAACTATCACTCTTAATTGAATTATGCAATTGCATAATGGGGATTAAAAGTCACAACCAAATAATTTATCTGTATAATAAATTGCCAGTACGTAATTTTTGACATTTAGGAAAAGTCTGTTTTTTTTGTTTTACGAATTATTGCCTGCTTGGTGTCAATTGCTTGATATACAGCGTATTGCAGGAAATGTTATTACTGAATTAAAAAAGTAGTTTTACCACTGATATTTAGTATCTCTACCTCTGTATTCTTGTAATGTCTAGATTGTCAATGCTTTAGCTTGTTGCATTCTAAACATATCCCAATTTTTGGTTGTGAAACATTTTTTTGAATCCTTTCGTATAAGCCTTAAAAGACAATGGGGTCATTTGTAAGACTTCAAAATCTATTGTTACAAATCATTTTTTAACACGGAATAAAAAAAGGTTCACTTTAAGAAGCTTCAATCAATTCTATTAAAAAATAGTCTATGAAAAACAATAATGAAAAAATTGCTGTAGTTAGCATGTCATGCCGTTTTCCTGGCGCAAACAATCCCAACGAATTTTGGAATACCATTTATGAAGGCAAGCAGGTAATTGAAGATATTCCTGCCGATAGATGGAGTAAAGATGAGTTTTACTCACCATCGAAAGATGCCAAAGGCAAAACAAACCAGAAACAGGGTGCATTTTTAAAGGACATCCACAAAATGGATCCTTTCTTTTTCAATATTTCGCCTAAAGAGGCAATTGAAATGAGCCCTTCGCAAAAATTAATGCTTGAACTGGCATGGGAACTGGTCGAAAATTCGTCAATTGCTTACAATAAAATACAAGGGTCAAATACAGGTGTTTTTATTGGAAATATCTGGAACGATTTTGAAAACATTAGAAAACAACGAAATGCCGAAATAAATAGCTTTTCAGCTACGGGCATGTCAGGTAATATAATTGCTAACAGAGTTTCTTATTTTATGGGACTAACCGGGGCCAGTTTTGTAGTCGATACTGGTTGCTCATCGTCGATGGTAGCTTTAATGTTGGCAGTACAAGCTTTGCGCGATGGTTCTGCAGATACCTGTATTACGGGTGGCATCAACCACATTTTAAATCACGAGCATTACATTTACCTGTCAAAGTTTGGCGGTTTATCAAGCAATGGTAAGTGCAGCAGCTTTAGTGCTGAGGCTGATGGTTTTGTCCGTGCAGAAGGTGCAGGACTGATTATGCTAAAACGCTTATCAGATGCTTTGCGCGATGGCGATAAAATACATGCAGTAATTTTAGGAGGCGCCATTAATAATAATGGGGTAAATGACACCATGCCGGCGACTAGCATTTCCGGTCAAATTAATGTTTTGGAGCGTGCCTACAAAAATGCCGATATTGATCCCAAATACGTTCAGTACATCGAAACTCATGGAACCGGTACCAGGGTTGGCGATCCGGTTGAAGCAAAGGCTTTGGGGCAATTTTTTAGCAATAAGCGCATTAACGGCGATAACCTGATAATTGGTTCTGTAAAAACAAATTTTGGGCACCCCGAAGGTGCAGCCGGTATAGCAGGTGTACTAAAAGCTATTTTGTCAATTGAAAAAGGAATAATTCCTAAAAATCTAAATTTTGATACACCCAACCCTTTAATCGATTTTGAAAAACTAAGAGTTAAAATTTTAGATAAAAATACTGAATGGGAAACCCGAAAAGGGGCAAACCGTGTTGCAGGAGTCAGTTCGTTTGGATGGGGCGGAACCAATGTGCACGTGGTGCTTGAGGAATTCAAACCCATTAAAAATAAAGGACTTGAAAAGAATGTTGATGTAAAAGATCATTTTATCCTTCCGGTTTCTGCACGTTCCAATGAAGCATTGAAAGCTTATGTTGGCAAGTATTACGATATTTTGAAGAAAGAAGGCAATGATTCAAATCAATACCTGGCTCAAATTTGCGCCCAGGCAGCTATTTTAAAACCAGATTTTGAATACCGTAAAGCATTTGTTTGCGAAAATAAAAAAGACTTGCTCTACCAGCTAATGGAGCTTAAAGATTGCGAGGAGGAAGAAATTAGCATGGTAGAGCAAAACAAACAACCCAAAGTGGTGTTTGTTTTCCCTGGTCAGGGTTCGCAATGGTTTGGAATGGGAAAAGAGCTTTACGCCAGCGAACCGGTTTTTAAAAATGTAATTAAAAATTGCGATCAGGCATTCTCGAAATATGTTGACTGGTCGTTACATGAGGAAATTTTTGCTGATAAAAATGTCAGCAAGCTTGACCGAATAGATATAATTCAGCCTTATTTGTTTGCTATGCAAATTGCCCTTGCCGAGCTATGGATTTCGTGGGGAATTGAACCAACTTCGGTTGTGGGACACAGCATGGGCGAAGTGGCAGCAGCTTACATTTCGGGTAGCATTTCGTTAGACGAAGCTGCCAGTGTTATTTGTACCCGTAGTTTATTAATGAATACCCTTAGAGGGCAGGGAGGCGCAATGGCAGTTACCGGCTTAAGCAGTGATGAAGCAAATAAGTTAATTGAAAAATTCAATGGCAAACTTTCGGTAGCGGTTGAAAACAGCCCAAATTCTACCGTATTGGCTGGCTCGCAAGATGCTATTGATGAGGTGATTAAACAGCTGGAGGAAAAAGAAGTATTTGTAAGGCAGGTAAAGGTTGATGTAGCTTCACACAGTCCACAAATGGATGGTATTAAAGATGAATTGGTTGAAAAAATAAATCAATTAGTACCCCAAAAGTCAAAAATCAGCATCTACTCATCGGTAAAGGGAATTAAACTGGCAGGAAATGAGCTGAATGCTGATTATTGGGGACAGAATTTGCGAGGAACTGTTAAGTTTTCAACCATTATGACAAAACTGCTGAACGATGGACATGAGTTATTTATTGAAGTGAGCCCACATGCCGTGCTAAAAACAGCCATGTTTGAGTGCATTAAAAGTGAAGGTAAAGAGAACATCCATATTTCAACATCACTGCAAAGAGAAAAGCCCGAGCTGCTTGAAATGAAACGGAATTTCGCTAATTTATATGAATTGGGTTATTCAATTAATAAAGGGGATTTCTTTAAGTTGGATAAAGATGGATTAGTTGAACTTCCACATTATCCTTTTCAGCGCGAAAATTATGAAATTAAGGATAGATCGGCATTGGCACAAGGCAACAAGGTTGAAAACAATAATCAACATTTGCTCTTAGGGGAAAAGCTGCAATTGGCTGATAGTGAGAGTTTTTATTGGGAGTCGAACATTTCAACCTGGAATTTACCCTTGTTAAAAGAACACAAAGTAAATGACAATGCAATCTTTCCGGCCTCTTTTTATTTAGAAATGCTTTTTGCGGCTTTAAAGCAGACTTGTCCGGATAATAAATATGCCATTGAATCCATGCAATTTATTGATTCAATAGCAGTGCAGGATGAAAAAAATACCAGAATTCAGCTAAAACTTAGCAAAAATAATAACATATTATCAGGCTTCAACTTTTACAGGTTTAGAGAGGAGGAAAACAGTTGGGTAAGTACCTGTAAAGGGAAGCTTGAAAGAAAAAACAATTACCTCCAGCCCCAGAAAAAGTACAAGTTTAATTCTACTGCCAGAACCATTGATGAATCAACTGTTTACAATGCCTTTTTAAACATGGGAGTTGAATTTGGAGCGAATTTCAGAAACATCAGGCAGGTGCAAATTGATGATGCTGAACATGCTATTGCAACTATAAAATTGAATGAAGAAGTGTTGTTCTCAACAGACAATTATGTGCTTCATCCAATTGTAATTGATAGCTGCATTCATCCGGTTTTTTCGAAAGTATTTACAAATATTGATGATGAAACCATAAAATCGGCATTTGTAGTAGGTGTTGAAAGTGTAATGTTATTCAACCCGAAGGCATCAGGTAGTAATTACAGCGTCGGTTTAATTCTTCACGAGGTAGAAAATGATAAAAGTACAAAGACTGTAAAAGCTGATTTATGCCTGTATGATGAAAACTTTGAGCCAATATTGGAAATGCAGGGTGTTGAAGCCAGAATCACCGATACAGGGATTAAAAAAGAGGTTGAAGAAGATAAATTTAATTTCTCATTGTTAGAAAGTGTTGTATCTGAGCAAGATACCAATAAACGACAAGAAGTTATTGAAGAGCATCTTATAAAAATGGTGGCAAAAATTATTAAAGCTCCGGTGAATAAAATCAAATCGTCAATGACTTTTAAAAATCTGGGCATCGATTCCATTGCTATGGTAATGCTTCAAAGCTTAATAGAAAGTGATTTTGAGGTGAATTTTACCGTGCAAAAGTTGAAAGATCATCCAAGTATTAAAGAATTTTCGGTTTTTCTAAATTTATTGTTGATTCAGGGTAATCCTGAACCATTGGAGAAGAAGGAGCTGACAGCGTCTGAAAGATGGTTTACAAAACCGTTTCCAAACCCAAATGCAAAACATCAATTATTCTTGCTGCACGATGCAGGTGGTAACAAACAAATATTCGATAGTTGGCCCAAAATGATTAATCCTGCTATTGAACTGGTTATTGTTCAGTTACCCGGAAGAAATGACAGAAGCCATGAGCCTGCCTTTACTGATGTGAACTTATTGTTGGATGAGATAGTACCACTTATGGACAAAGAAATAAACAAGCCATTTAGTATTTTTGGGCACAGCATGGGTGGTTTGTTGGCTTTTGAAATTACAAGGGCTTTACAAATTGAGTACGGAAAATCAGCATCAAAATTATTGGTTTCGGGTACACCCGGCTTAAAAAACTACGACAATAAATTTGTGAATTATATTGTAGGCAATAACCTGACAGACAGAGAGGTACATGCTATGATGCCAAAGTTTCAACGCTATGATTTTGAAGACAAGACCGTAAGAAAAATGATTAAATTATTAATTAATGATATGAAGCTTATTCATTCCTATAATTATAAAAACGAGCAACTGCTACAAGCCGATATCGTTGCCTTTCATGCCGTAAACGATGTAAGGGTGCGGTTAAACGATGTGGAAAAATGGGGGGATGAAACCGAAAATGAATTTAAATTATTTGAAGTTCCAGGAAGCCACAATTTTGTTTATTACAATGCTGATGCAATTATCAGGTTAATAAATATGGAGTTGGATGAATTATGTACCAGCATATCTGCTGATATTTTGAGAAAAAGAGTAGCATAAATTTTTAATTCCAAGGAAAAATGAACGGAATATCGGTAAAAGAACATGTAGTAGGAACCTGGAAGTTGCTTTCGATATTTTATTGGGATAAGGCTGGCAATAAGGTTAATTTATATGGCGATAAGCCTAAGGGTATTTTAATGTATGATAAGCATGGCTACATGAATGCGCAACTTGGTTATTCGGAGCGCGAAAAAATGTCAACTGCTGCCATTGGAGGAGGTACAAAGGAAGAAAAGCTAAAAGCATTTGATACTTTTATGGCATATTACGGTAAATATTACGAACGCGAACCGGGTGTGGTTGTCCATGAAATCATAGCTGGTTCAATCCCAAATTGGGAAGGACAAGATCAAATCAGGTTTTGCAAAATTGTAGATGGTTTTCTTCATATTTCAACACCTGAAATGATTGTTAATGGAATTACGACTATTATTGAAGTTGTTTGGAAAAAAGAGGTTTAGTGATTTTGGGTTAATATAGGTTTTTAGAAAGAGAAAAAGCCCCAAAAAACGGGGCTTTTTCTTTTTATTAGTAATTTAGATTGAGACTTATTTTTTTACAACGATTTTAGCCAATTTAATGCTTCATTTAGGTCACCAAAGTTTCTGGAAACAAAACCACTTATTTTTTCATCCCAATCTTCAACAGCCAGTTTTGAAAAAATATCACCTGGCAAAACAACTGCATTTGCAGTTAATCCCATTTTTAGCATTTTAGGCATAAAATACTCTCCCAGCCAATCATTAACTCCAGTAAAGCTTCCAGTCATTTTTCTGTTATCAATGAGCATTTTTTTACAGCCCGATGTGCGGAACATATCAATAAAATGGCCATCTAAAACATCTTTTATTTGATCGTTAGTTCGATAGTCAATCCATCCATGAAGGAAAATTCCATTTTTTTTGTAGTCTAAATCAATAAAATGAAATGTTTTTCCCTGCCTATTGACTGATTTTATAAGGTTACCATCCTCAATAACTCTGAATCCATGAAGTGACTTAGAACTGCTGTCTTTTATTACTTTTTCCATGATTGTTTAATTTAAATTAGATTACCATTCATTAAAATTATTTAATATAACTAAAGGTATGATAGGTACTATAAATATAATAAAAAAAGCTGAATGATAGGTAATTCTCTAATTGATTTTTAATTTTATCATTTTGAATAAATATACTAACGTAGGTTAGTTTGGGCTTTAATTTACCCATGACGGATCACTAGTTGACCCGGTATTAATTTATCGAAATCAATTCAATATCAAAAATAAGAGTTGCATGCGGCTCAATTGGCCCTCCTGGGTGTGGGTTGGCACCATAAGCGAGTTCTGATGGAACATAAAGTTTCCATTTCGATCCTACAGGCATTAGTTGAAGTGCTTCTACCCAACCTGCTATTACACCATTTACAGGAAATGTTGCAGGTTCGCCGCGTTGAACAGAACTATCAAAAACTTTGCCGTTAATCAATGTTCCATGGTAATGAGTAGTAACTTTATCTGAAGCTTTTGGCTTGTCGCCGTTTCCTTCTTTAATTACTTCGTATTGTAAACCGCTTTCTAGTACTGTAACTTCCTCTTTTTTAGCATTTTCTGCAAGGAAGGCTTTGCCTTCTTCAATGTTTTTTGCAAACTGCTTTTCCTGTAGCTTTTGAAAATAATCTTGCAAAATTCCATTAATTTCTTCGGCAGGAACGGCAAGGCTTTTTTCGCCTAAAAAGTCAACAAGCCCTTTGGCCAGTGCCTCTGTTTCTAATTCGTGCATTCCTTGTTGTTTCATGTTTTGGGCTATATTCACACCAAAACAATAACTTACCTTTTCTAAATCTGTTTTAAACATGTCAATTTTTTGTAAAATTTGTGCGAAAGTAGATCATTTTTGTTGGATTTGAAAAAGTTTGAAGACTTCGTGCTTCCAACTTCCCACTTTTTTTTCTATTTTCGGTATGCTAAATCCCAAAAATTATGAGAACGAATAAGAAACTGATTAAATTTGTTGTTTTTGTTATCACTATCCTTACTGCCAACCTGCTGGGTGATTATGCAGGCGATTTTTTAACTTCGTTTAAAGACGATTACAAACCTTTAACCTTTACACTGGTTGCAATGGTGGTAATTGTATTAATTTTTTACCCTTTGTTTGACTCATTGGAGGATTGGGTAACCAAATTCTCTAACAAAATTGTAAAACACGGAGCAAAAAATTTTGGACCAAACGTTGCTATATTGATGATTTTTTTGGTCTCAATGATAGTTCTCATCTTTTTCTATACTCGTCAATACTACGAAATCAACGTTTTTCATCATCTTTTCAGGGGGCATTTTGACAATTTGTTTTAGATAAGTTCTATAAGTTCCAGTAAACCAAATTTTTATTGTTGAAAAGCCAGAAAAAGAGGTTTGAAAACTGCAGCAAAGCCTTCCAGTGTGGTGGCTAACTATTTGTCACACAGTCCATTAATTGCCTGTCACGACAAGGTTAGCTGGGGGGGGAAACTAAAAAAACACCGAAAAAAGTGCCAGTACTATGGCCGCAATAGCAACAAAGGATAATAAAACCGACATACAACCTGTTGATCCGGTATTCCCATTGCCATTAGAACCTCCACCTGCTTTTTCCGAAAAAACCAGTTTGCTTTTATTTATTTCAGCACCTTCTAATTGTGGTGTTTGAGGATAGTCGTTTGAAGGTAATACTTTTCTTAATTTGGTGTAAAATTCAATGTAGGTTTGTTCTGGTTTGATTATAGAAATGGCATTCGCCGTCATTGCCCCGTTCCATTTTCCGTTGATAAAGGCATCATAGCTGTATTCCGAATCACTACAGCCCGAAAGCAATATCTCAACCATATTTTCTTCAGACGCTTTCGCCAAAAACTTCTTTTTCAAGGTTGCAGTGGGTGGAATGTCATCAGTCTTAATAAACCGGGACCTGATGGTATCCGATTTCATTATCCTGGTAACTGTTCCTGAGAAACAGCTGTCGGAAATAACAATAATTTGTACGCCAGTGTTTGCATTTTTAAGAATCAAACCCAATTCATCATCAATAATATTTTCATCGTAGGCGCAAAGAGCTTCGTCGTATGCATCCTGTTCGTCTCCACTGGTATCAAGCACTTGTGTACCGTGCCCAGAATAAGTAAGAACTACCACATCACCAGCCGAAGCATTGTTAATAAGGCTTTCAAAAGAAGTCAGGATGTTGCTTTTAGTGGCTTGATTATCAATTATTTTAGTAGTTTCAAAACCAAATGAAGTCAATAATGTTGACCAATCATTGGCATCATTTACACATCCATTCAAATCATTCACCGTTCCCGGATAATTGTTAATTCCAATGCAGATTGCTTTTTTCATGGTTTAAATTTTAGTTTAGCTAATAGCTTTAAGTTTTTAAGGATGATATAAATTTACGGCTTTTTTTGCTTGGGTGGAGGTTTAACTTTAACTTGCTAAGTCTATCAGACTTAGCAAGTTTTTGAAACTGAGTAATTTATTAATAATCAGCAATAAGTGAAAACTTAGCAAGTCTTTAAGACTTACTAAGTTGAAGTTCTTCTGTGGATTCTTGAAAACAAAGACAACCTTTTCATTAAAAGTTTTGATGAATAAATTATACTTATTCAAAAAACACAATAAGTTACAACCTTCCTATCTAAAATCACAAATCTACCTTCTCAAATCTCATTTCTCACACTTTTTAACTCATAATTTACCACAAATAACCAATAACTTCTTACTTTTGCAGCTTAAACCAATTGCATTTATATTTTAATATAGATGCAATGGTTAATGCCGATGGATAAATATGTTTTAACCAATCGAATTTATGAAGATTGGACAATTATATAATTCCAATCGGTAAAATTCACAAACTAACATTTCTGGCTCATTATGATTATTTTTTCAAAGAACAAACTGGGAAAAATCTACGCAGTAGATATTAGAA
This sequence comes from Bacteroidales bacterium, assembly GCA_050291445.1. Lineage (GTDB taxonomy): Bacteria > Bacteroidota > Bacteroidia > Bacteroidales > NBLH01 > NBLH01. Next base: position 9,315 of record JBNKJW010000275.1, read on the forward strand.
TTGAACCTTCAAAGGAGGTTAAAGAGAAACTGGCATGGTTGCTTGGCGGCAACATCGTTACCAACGAAAAACTTGAAGGCGTTTTTATTGGTCCACGCAAAGAAATGATAACACCCTGGAGTACCAACGCAGTTGAAATTACCCAGAACATGGGTATTGAAGGCATAAAGCGTATTGAAGAGTTTTCTAATGAGGAGGATTTGGCCGGCAAGTTTGATCCTATGCTTCAGGCAAAATACAAAAACCTTGATCAAACTGTTTTTAAAATTGATAAAACACCTGCCCCGATTATTGAAATAGCTGATATTCAGAAATTTAATAAAAAAGAAGGGCTTGCATTGAGCAAAGAAGAGGTTAAATACCTGAAAAACTTAAGCAAACGATTAAAAAGGAAGTTAACTGATAGCGAGGTATTTGGTTTTTCGCAGGTAAATAGTGAGCATTGCAGGCACAAAATATTCAACGGTGAGTTTGTTATTGATGAAAAGGTAATGAATGAAAGCCTTTTTTCGATGATCAGGAAAACCTCAAAAACCAATCCTAACAAAATTGTTTCGGCCTACAAAGATAATGTAGCCTTTGTTGAAGGTCCAGAAATTGAGCAGTTTGCGCCAGAATCACAAGATAAGCCTGATTATTTTATCACAAGAGATATAAAAACGGTACTTTCCTTAAAAGCCGAAACACATAATTTTCCAACAACCGTAGAACCATTTAACGGTGCAGCTACAGGTTCGGGTGGCGAAATCCGCGACAGGCTTGCCGGAGGGAAGGGCAGTCTTCCATTAGCAGGAACAGCTGTTTACATGACACCTTATTCAAGATTAGAAAAAAAATGGAGCCCGAAAGACTGGGAAAAAGCAATTCCTGAAAGAAAATGGTTATATCAAACACCAATTGAGTTGCTGATAAAAGCCTCAAATGGAGCCAGCGATTTTGGGAATTTATACGGTCAGCCCTTAATTTGTGGCTCAGTTTTAACTTTCGAACACCAGGAAAACAACAAAAAATTTGGTTTTGATAAGGTGATAATGATGGCGGGCGGTATTGGCTTTGGTAAAAAAGAAGACAGCCTTAAAGACCGACCAGAAGTTGGTGATAAAGTAGTTTTATTGGGTGGCGATAATTACCGCATTGGAATGGGCGGCGGAGCTGTTTCTTCGGTTGATACCGGCCAATTTGAAAGTCGTATTGAGCTAAACGCCGTTCAGCGTTCAAATCCTGAAATGCAAAAACGTGCTTCAAATGCCATTCGTGCGTTGGCCGAGTTGGATAAAAACCCAATTGTTTCCATTCACGATCATGGTGCAGGTGGCCATTTGAACTGCCTTTCGGAGCTGGTTGAAGAAACAGGTGGAACCATTGATATCACTAAATTACCAATCGGGGATCCTACTTTATCGGCCAAAGAAATAGTTGGGAACGAGTCGCAGGAACGAATGGGCCTGGTATTGAAACAGAAAGACATTGAATTATTAAAAAATATTGCTGAACGAGAACGTGCTCCAATGTACGTGATTGGCGAAACTACCGGAAAGCATAACTTTACCTTTGAAAATCCTGAAACAGGTGAAAAAGCAATTAATTTAGAGTTGACCGACTTTTTTGGAAACCCACCAAAAACGGTGATGAAGGATGAGAAAGTAAAAGACAACTATGCAGAGCTTGAATATGGATTAGGGAATTTAGAAAAATACATTGAAAATGTACTGCAATTGGAAGCTGTTGCCTGTAAAGACTGGCTAACCAACAAAGTTGATCGCTCGGTAACAGGGAAAGTGGCCTGGCAGCAAACCACGGGGGAAATTCAGCTTCCGTTAAATAATTTAGGTGTTTCGGCATTGGATTTTAAAAGCGGGAAAGGGCTTGCAACTTCAATAGGTCATGCGCCTGTGAGTGGTTTAGTAAATGCAGAAAACGGCTCTATTCTCTCAATAGCAGAAGCCTTGACAAATATTGTTTGGGCTCCGCTTACGTATGATATCAAGGGGGTTTCGTTGAGTGCCAACTGGATGTGGCCTTGCAAAAACAAGGGCGAGGATGCACGTTTGTACGGCGCAGTAAAAGCGGCCAGTGATTTTGCCATTGCTTTGGGCATCAATATCCCCACTGGGAAAGATTCGATGTCGATGACCCAAAAGTACAAAGACGATGTGGTTTACGCTCCAGGAACAGTAATAATTTCTGGCGCAGCTGAGGTAAGCAACATCCGGCAAATTGTTTCACCTGTTGCAAAAGCAATTGAGGATACCGAAATTATTTATGTTGATTTTTCTGATTGTGAATTTGCTTTAGGTGGAAGTAGTTTTGCGCAGAGCATCAATAAACTAGGAAAAACAACGCCAACGGTTAAAGATCCAGATTACTTTGTAAATGCTTTCAATACTGTTCAGCAGTTAATTAAGGAAGAAAAACTAATTGCAGGTCATGATATTTCGGCTGGCGGAATGATTACCGCCTTGCTTGAGATGTGTTTTGCTTCTAAAAACGTGGGAATGGACATTGATTTGTCTGAATTTAAGGAAGAAGACCTGATAAAACTACTGTTTAGTGAAAAACCTGCTGTTTTAATTCAGGCAGCAAAAAATAGTGGTGCAAAAGAATTGCTAAGCAAAAACGGCATTAAGCATTTAGCTATTGGAAAAGTAATTAAATCCAGAGAATTGCTAATTTGCCACAATGATAAATTGAACAAGTTTGATGTTCCTGGCTTGCGCGATGTTTGGTATGAAACTTCCTACTTGCTTGATAAACAGCAATCTACTCCAGAATTAGCTCAATCAAGATACGGAAGTTACGAAAGCCTGATTTTGAAGTACCAGTTTACTGACGATTTTACCGGAAGTTTTGCCCAATATGGCATTGATATTAACCGAAAAGCAAAATCTGGAGTAAAAGCAGCCATAATTCGCGAAAAAGGTGTGAATGGCGACCGCGAAATGGCTTATTCAATGCATTTGGCAGGTTTTGATGTAAAAGATGTACACATGACCGATTTGATTTCAGGACGTGAAACCCTTGAAGACATCAATTTCATTGTTTTTGTGGGCGGATTTTCAAATTCGGATGTGCTGGGCTCGGCAAGAGGTTGGGCAGGAGCATTCAAATACAACCCAAAGGCAAACGAAGCACTTAAAAAATTCTACAAACGTAAGGATACCCTGAGTTTAGGGGTTTGCAATGGTTGTCAGTTGATGGTTGAATTAGACCTAATAAACCCTAAACATGATAAAAAAGCTAAAATGCTGCACAACGAATCAGGTAAGTTTGAATCATCATTTTTAAATGTCGAAATACCTGAAAATAAATCAGTTATGTTGAAATCACTGACTGGTTCAAGGTTGGGCATTTGGGTAGCACATGGCGAGGGTAAATTCAGTTTACCAAAAGACGAGAAAAATTACAATGTTGTCATGAAGTATTCTTACAGCGTATATCCGGGCAACCCAAATGGCTCTGATTTTAACATAGCAGGAATTGTTTCGGATGATGGCCGTCATTTAGCCATGATGCCTCACCTTGAAAGAACGATTTTCCCATGGCAGTGTGCCGAATATCCATCAGAAAGACGAAAAGAGGACGTAACGCCCTGGATTGAGGCCTTTGTAAATGCAAAGAAGTGGATTGAGGAGAAGAAATAGAGGTTAGATATTAGATATTAGAACTTAGAAGCCTTCTGTTGAAAAACTGGAAGGCTTTTTTATTCTTAAGCTTTAACTTTAGCAGGAAAAACTTCTTTCACAAACAATTCCAGCTGCTCACTAAATTTAGCATACAACTCCTTATTCGCAATACCAAGTCTTTCAGAAAAATTTTCAAAAAACGAAGGCAATGAAAAACTTAAAATTGTATTTTGATTTACAAACTTAAACCTGCTGACAGCTGCTTCTAAAACAGTTTTTGCACCACGTGGACCTGGCGATGTGGCCATTAAAAGCATCGGATTGTTGCCCCACATATCTTTGCCTAACACAGATATCCAGTCCATAATATTTTTAAATGCAGCTGTGTAGGTTCCGTTGTACTCAGCAAAAGAAATAATAATTCCGTCGGCGTCTGTCATGTGTTTTTTAAATTGCCTGGCTTTTTCAGGAATGCCTTCCTCTTGGCGTTCGGGACTGTAAATTGGCATCTCAAAATCATTTAAGTCAAGCACAGTAACTTCTGCATTTTTTATTTGATTGGCAGCAAATGTTGCCAGTTTTTTATTAATAGATTTTTTACTGTTAGTGGCCCCAAAGGCTATTATCTTTTTTGTCATTTTTTCGATTTTTTAATTTCAAGCCAACAAGAGTATAAAGGCTTTCTGTTTTTTTCGAATCCTAGTTTAGAATAATTAACAATAATCTACTGCTAATTGTTCGATTATCAGTTTATTGTATCAGTATGTAAATTAGAGTGTTTGGATGAAATTAGACTGAGGTGAAGCTAAATAGCTTTAAAAAAGAATAAAAATTCGGAGAAAGTGTATTGCTTTTTACGCCCTTGCATCATACTGCGGATACGATTGGAACAACATAATTTTTAGTTCATCTTCAATATCCCTTTCCGGGCTTTCATAAAGCTGAATTTTAATTATTTCGTCCAGTGAGTAGGAGAGGTTATCCAAATCAATTTCTTCAAGATTCACTTTTTCCCGCCATTTTTGAACCAAAATATTCCTTTTGGTGTCGAAAAAAATATCTACAGTGTTACTTTTATATATTAGTTCCATTTTCCAGATTTGTTTGGTTTCTTCTTGTTAAACGAACCATAAAACTTTAATTCCGTTAATCTAAGTTAAAGAGTGTTAAGGTTTTGGGTTATATTCGGTAGGGTTTTAGGTGTCAGTTATTAAAACTTCAATAACCAATGACTTAACAATGATTATTGGCTTGCAGTTTGAAGCAAAAAGATTTCTGTTTATGTAGGAATGCAAGTTTACGCCTTTGGCATTAATCCCGGGAAAAACTGAAACAATATAATCTGTAATTCTGCTTCCAGATCTTGGGTTGGGCAATTGTATAGCTGAGTGGTGGCAATTTCGTTGAGGATATAAGCAACACCTTTGTCATTTTTAGGGCCATAAATCAACTCCATATTGGTCTCCTTGTTCTTCCATTTCTGAACAAGCAGGTTGCTTTTTCGGTCGAAAAAGATGTCCACATGACTGCTTTTATAGAGTAGATCCATGATTTTTAATCATTTACGTAACAAATATAAATAAATAACAGAAAAAAAGTAAGTAATGTTGATAAAATGTTTATTAAGTTTTACAATTCAATTATAATGCCGAAAGCAGACTATTTAATTGTTCTAAACTATTATTCATCGCAAAATTTTATTTTTTTATAAGTTTATGGTTTATTTAGTAGAAAATAGAAATTTGAACTTTGAAATTATAATTTTGAAAAAAAGTTTTAGTTCAATGTTCTAATTTCCAATTTCTAAGTTCTAAAATGGTAACTATGAGTAAATTGGTGCTATGTGCCTGTAAAAAAGGGGGAAAGGTAAGTAGACAAAAATTGTCTGACTGGCAAGAAGAGCTTGATAAACAGCGAGTTGGCTATACTTTGATTGAGGATCTATGTGGGTTGGCTGCAAAAGGGGAGATCAAACTGGAGGATATTTCTGATGGTGACGAAACCATTTTTATTGGGTGCCAAACTAAGGCAATGAGTAATTTATTGGTGCGTGCTGGAATTTATGTTGCTGATAAGAAATTTGATTTCAAAAATGCAAAAGAAACCTCAAACGAATTCATTACCAACAATAGTTTTACTAAGGGGAAATCTAAAACAATTACGTATGATGGTGAATGGAAGCCCTGGTATCCGGTTTTAGATTATGATTTGTGTACTTCTTGTCAAAAATGTATGAATTTCTGCCTTTTTGGAGTTTACACTTTGAGTGATGAAGGAAAGGTAATTGTTGAAAACCCTGAAAACTGTAAAGATTTATGCCCGGCTTGTGCCCGAACTTGTCCAAGTGGTGCAATTGTTTTCCCAAAGCATCATCAAAGCCCTATTGATGGTGGTGAAGGAGAATTGGAAGAAGGCAACGATGGGTTACTAAGCCAAATTCAAAAAAGTAATGATGTATACCAGCTTTTGGCAAACAGAAGAAAAGCTTCGGGCATTTCGTTGTTTAATGCCGGTCAGTTAAAAATTGCTGAACAAGAGAGAGATAAGTGTAAGGATGAAGACGAAAAAGAATAAAATAAGGGGTTGACTGTAGAGACACATGG
>JBNKJW010000276.1:0-38406 GCA_050291445.1 Bacteroidales bacterium
CAACACCTGACAAGTGCACCAGCCAGGTGTTGTCACCTGGCTAATTACCAGAAATATCAAATTTGACTTAACACTAGTCTCATTAGTTTTATTTAAACATAAACTTCTCTAAGCTCAGGCACTACATACTCTAAACTCATAAAATGCTTTTCCAGCAAACGTTTTGTGTTTTCAGAAATTGGTGGATTGCCAACAACCTTTACAAGCACTTCATTAAATGGCTTGTAGCGGTTAATTTCATTACTAAAAAAAGTAATAACTTTTGCTATAATAAAATCATAATCCTTTACCTCATTATTTTCATGAATTTCAATGATATCATAATCTCCGTACCTGATTTTTCGATAGCGATGATCCCACAAAGTGATGTAGTAATCATTGTCTACAGTTTTACCATCTTCAATCAGTCCAATTAGCCCAACCAAATGAACTGCTTTTTGTATGTTGCTGTGTATTAAGCATTTTTTTCCAACCCTGCATTTTACACCTTTGTAAGTGAACGACTTGTATTTTTTTGTTCGTGTATAATGCTCAGTACAAATAATATAGGGGTGTTTATCAATTACCTGGTAATGGTCTTTTTGATTCTTGGCAGTTTTAACTATCTGTAAAAAATACAACGACAAGACAAACAAAGGAAACAAAAGAACAAGAGAGGTATAACCAATGCTCATTGCAGACCCCAATTCTATTGGACTATTTGAAGGAATTGCTCCCTGATTAAATAAATATTCAATCAAATAAATGGATGGAAAAGCAACAATTGTTAAAATACCAACCAGAACAATTTTAGGAACAACTTCGATTCGAAAAGTTATAGAATATATTGCAAATATTCCGGTAACTATTGCATAATAAGAGTTATTGATTATGCAAAACACTGATATTATTAAAGCCAATACTAATATTACAACAGAATATCGTTTATTTTTTTTATCAATTGGATGCATAAGTGATAATTTAGAAGAACCACCATTTACGAGGAGGCTTAATATTGGGGGCATAAAGTGCCCATAAAAAAGGATCAAGCACGCATTTGGGATCTGTTGGCGCTATTTTTTTCAAAAGCTTATTTTTCACAGGGGCATCGCCCAACGATGATGTCAATACAAAACTTACAGAGCGAAAATGATTGTTGGCCAGGTTAATAAACCCATTGCAACCATTTGAGCGTAACCACGTTTCAATATTGGCAGAATTATTCCGTATTTGATCAAATGAGTAACTATCAACATGGCCAAACTGTTCAATAGTCCCATTCTTAAAGTAATCAGCCACTTCGTAATTGAGTTCCCTTTCACCTTCAGCTTTAGCCAACTCGTCGGATTTGGTAAACACAAAAACAATGTTTTGTTTTTTTGACAAATTGGCGCCAAACCTGCTATAAACCACATGAATGTAACGATCTAGCAACTTCATAGTGCGCATGTTCCAATCATCATAGATATCGTCTTCTATCAGGCTCATTATAAAGAAGATAGTATCGGAATGAGCCAGGTAGCGCCCTTTTTGGGTCATTAAATCGAGGTTGTCAAAAACCCCACCTCCAATATCATACATGCTGACTATTTGGGTATTCAAAGTTGGCATGTTATTGAAACGTATGAACGCTGGCTCTGGGAAGTTAATGGGTGTACCCGAAAACAGGTTTCCTTTCTTTAGCTCAAATACTTTTTCAAACATGATGTCATGTGTGAAATCGTCAAGCGTTTCAAAATAATAGTTATCCCAATAAGCATCCAGTGCCTGTAGTTGATAAAATAACGAGGTAATATAAACGGTTTTGCCATGCCCGGTATATCCAACCATTCCTATTCTGGTAAATGGAGTGTGCGGGTAGTCAACGTAAGCCCTGTGGATTTCGGATTCGCAGCGGCTACAATAATAAAGATGACGAGAACCTTTTTTCTGAATTTTAATTTTTAATTCTCTAAAACAATAAGGACATTTCATTAATAGGGACTATTTTGGATAAAGTAACCAGGTTGTTATAAGGTACTGAAACGAACCTAATCAATTATGGATTAAAAGTAATTTTTTTTGTTTGATTTTGTTATGTTTTAAAGCATTTTTTAAGAATTTTCACGTTAATAATTGTTAATTTGAAACATTCATTGCCCACAATAATGGATCAAGTACGCACTTTGGATCCTGTAGCTCTAATTTTTTTTTGAGGGCACCCTTTGCAGAAGTGCTTCCTATTGCTGAGACCATTGTAAAACTTATATTTTTGAAATGGTTTTTTGCCAAATTAATGAATCCGTTACAATTGCTTGAGCGCAACCAACTTTCTATTACATTAGAATTGTTTTTTATCTCTTCTATTTTTTCAGCGTCAATGTGGTGATAACGCTCAATGGTGCCATTCGAAAAATAGCTTTTTAACTCATCGGTCAGATTAACGTCGCCGTTAAGGTCCATCAGTTTGTCCGATTTTGTAAATATAAAAGCAATGCTTTGTTTTTTCTTGGTTTTTACTCCATAACGACTGTAAACCACATTGACATATCTATCCAACAGCTTCATAATCTTCATGTTCCAATTGTCCAGCATATCTTTTTCGGCTAAACTGATAAAGAAAAATACTACATCAACTTTTGAAAAGTACCGTCCTTTACTGGTCATTAAATCCAGGTTTTCAAACAAACGCCCTCCTGTATCAAACAAACTGATAAATTGCGTATTAAAATATGGCAAGTCATTTAATTTCAGAAATAGCGGTCGGGGATAAATAGCTTTTGTAGATTTAAACATCGTCCCCTGTTCCAGGGTTTGAACATCATAATTTAAAGCTGAATGTGAATTATCATCCAGGGTTTCTAAATAAAACTTGCCCCAGTATTCTGGCAACGCCTTCAACAAGTACAGCATTGAAAGGTTATAAATTGTTTTTCCATGTCCAGAATATCCAATCATCCCAATTTTTGTATGCGGAATTTCAGGTAATTCAATAAATATTTTAGGTACTTCCGATCGACAAATCGAACAATAATAAACAATTCTTGAGCCCTTTTTTTTCTGAACTCTAAACCGGTTAATCTTAAAACAATAAGGGCATTTCATTTTTGATTTTCAATTATTTTCGGGCTGCAATATAGCTACTTTTATTTTGATGACGTATGGAAGTTCAAATTGTTCCAGAAAAACAGGGCTTGAAAATAATTTTCACTCACCTAAAAAGGCCAGATTAGCAAATTGGTGTTATTTCATCTATTAACGTGTTTAAATTAACATAAGAGACATTAGGGGCATTGCCAAAATAGGACAAAGAGGGACTCTTCGCTCAACTGGGAGATATAACTTTTTTTACTCATCCTTATTTCTTTTTACTGTTTCCATCATGGTGCTTACTGAGTCTTTAATAAAATCTTCTAAAACCTTGATTTTCGCCTGCATTTCCATAATTATTCTACTATTTTCGTCAATTTTCAAATTCTTCGACTCTACTGCTGAATGTTCAATATATTCATCAGTTTCAAGATTTTTTATGCATAAATCATTGATTGACACTTTGAAAAACTCTGAAATTAACAACATTGTCTTTAAACTTGGTTCGCTTTTCCCACTTTCATAGCTGGCGTACGTACTTCTTGCTAAATTAAGCATTTCCGCCATTTCTTTTTGATTAATGTTCTTTAATTTTCGTAAATAAGGCAAGTTTTTCGTCAAATAGATTGTCGAATATTTTGGAATATCCATTATTTTCATCATATTTGTATTGATTCTAAGACAAAGTAACGAAATTTTCAACATAATTAAAAATAAGATCAATGGATTATACCATTTAAACAAGTATCAACCTACAACTGCACCTTGGTAATTAATCGCAGAAATAATAATTATTATTTTAATATTCATTTAATTTATAACATTATGAAAAGACAAGAATTCTCCATCGAAATCACAGAAAAGAAAAAACAAGACAAATTTTTCGGGATTCCTTTTTACGGAAAAATTAAAAATACATTAATTGGAATTATCGACACAAATACGATAGAAACCATCTACCCATTTGAAAACATAGATGATTTTAAGAAACCTAAGTTTTATTTTAGTTATTCACTTAACACCGAGGCTGATCTTACAGAAATAATTGGAAAGATCGCTTATGGAGGGCAGTATAATGAAATAACTATTGATGAAATCACTTCATTCAGCTCAACTAAATACGCTAATATCAGAGAAACTCTTTTCGAAAACTTGTCCGATAATTTAGTTGAAATGCCTATTGAAAATCAGGATTCATAAAATGTAGATTAGTTATTAGAATTAAAAAAACAGAAAGTCCCGGATACTGCAAGTTGAAGTAACTGGGACTCTCCGCCTAACTGGGAGCTAATGTTAAGGCTGGCCAGAGGCCTTCCAGAAACAGGACAAAGAGGGCTCCTTCGCCCAACTCCCAACTCGAGAAGAACAACGAGCTCAACCAAGTTAAACAAAGTTTACTAATGGCAAGCTCCGGTAAACCCCAACCTATCCTCCTTATATATCATTGCAAATCTGACTATTAACCTTTGTCGAATGACGCAATTGCACAATAGGGGTTTAAAATAACATAATTAAGGCACCAGGATGAGTGAAGACAAACTTAGCTGCCAACAAAAAAGTCATAAAATAATATTTTTTTTAATCACACACTAAAAATAAAGGGCTTATTGTTAAACAATTGCTAATTCTAAACAATTAAACAAAATTATTGAGGGGGTGTATCAAAAATAATGTATTTTTGCACTATTATTAAGAAGTTGTTCTGAACTACTAACTTTTTAAGATTAATGGTTTTTTATTGACCAGATTACAATAATTACACTTAAGAGGCTGAAACTATTTATACCGAAACGCTGTTAGTAATTGTTTTGCTTCGTACACTCACAAAACAAAACTGCCAGTCGATCGGCATATACAAAACCATCATGGAAGTCTATTTTACAATATTCCAAGCTGGCTTAGTATAGAAAAAAGAATCTCCCAAAAGATCTTTAAATAAAGGTTAATATTAGTTATATCAAACAGTAAAACGCTGTTTTTATTAAATAATTTAATTCTGTCTAATCATTCTACTTATTATGAAAATGAAGAAGATCCTATTATTTTTTATATTCGTAATGCTTATCAAGCCAGCTTATGCTCAAACTTTATATGCATATAATGAGCAGCAAAAAGGAAAAAATCAAACATCCAGATTTGATGGCAGTGAAAATTATCTTAAAAAGAATGTTCATTTATATCTCGGAGAGGTGCTTCAGCTAAGGTGCGATACAGGCATGGAAAGAGGAAACAGCAGTTACCTGCTTGGTTTCACCAAAGATTACAGAATAAAAAAAGACAAATACGGCAGTGTTTATCCAGAAATATATCATCCTAGTGAAAACCAAATGGGTACTGATTATCATAAAATTGCAAATAGTAATTTCATAGTTTTGGATGTTTATCGGCATCAATGGGCAAACCAGCCATCAAAAAATGGCGATTACGATAATATTTATTATTTAAAGCTGTATAACCAAACATTAAATGACACTGCCTACTATGAATATGTAGCAGAAAACAGTGAAAGATACTTTCCTTTTATAGTAGAAAAGCACTATGATTATCTGAAGAAAACCTATGTTAACCAGTTTTACCAGCCCGATATTCAACTAAATGATTATATTGAGGTTACAGATTACAAAACGGGTAATCTTATTAAAGTTTATGGAGAAAAAAAGAAAATCTGGTGGAAATGCATTGATGTGATAATGAACAAAAAAGACTGTCAATTTAGCATGGTGCTTGAAAACGAACATGGGTCCAAAATCATTGTTCCAATGCTGACTATTAAATTCCAGTTTATGAAAATTTAAACTGGAGTAGAAACATCATAAGTTATTTTTAGGGTGCTTGGGTACGTTTGTGTTTTAGTGGCAAGTGAAAACAGTCACTAAGACATTAAAAAGAACAAAGTTACAAACAGGGCATAAAGCAACATTTTAAAATTTCAATTTACAATATTTCAAACTGGCATAGTATAAAATACTACTGCTGCCCTTCTCTTTTTTTTAGTATGGCACCTTCATTTGGCACCAATGGTTTGTAAAACTCCGATGGAGACTTAACCATTGGCCCCAGACCTAATGTATCCCAAATACTATCAATCTTTTCAATAGTTTTGTCGTCCATCACCACAATATTGGGCCAATCCCTGAAAAACTTATCATTTTCAGAGGTCTTTTTTGTGGCATCAAAAGCAACGCAAGCTGGTTGCTCATCACTCTCAAGAAAAACATGATCCCTTTTCGGATCAATATTGTTCGTCAGAATCCAAACTGATGAGGCTGTATCAGAAACAGTTACTTCTGCATCAAAACATGCCATTAATTTTATGCCATTCACTAATTTAGAGTCATAAAGTTCGCGGGCCATTTCTTTTATTGGCTTTTCATTGTTTTTTTCAAAAGCTACAAAAGCAATAAAGGATTTCTCTCCTGAAAACGGGATGGCAATATCTTTCACAAAATCAAATTGCTCTTTAACCTTTGTAATGTCAGGCATCTTAAAATCACTTTCAGCCATAACTAATGCAGGAAGTTCTTCTTCGAATTTTTTAGTCGCATCGAAACAAACCTTACTCCCATAAGCATACTTTGAAGCTGAATGATCCAAAATATCCAAAGGCCCCATACTAAAATGCACATCGGTTTGCACGTTTACATTTTCAAGAAACTCAGTTGCAACAGCAGCATAATCATGCACATTCACCTCATTATCAAGAACAACCAGGGATTTATTAAACATCATTTGTCCGGCACCCCATAAAGCACTCATTACTTTTAGTGCCTGACCAGAGAAATCTTTCTTTATGCTCACCAGTGTTAAATTATGAGCAACTCCGTAATAGGGTAAGTCCATATCGGTTAACTCTGGCAACATACTTAATTTAATAGGAGTTAGAAAAACTCTTTCGGTAGCTTTCCCCAGCCAGGCATCTTCTTGTGGCGGAATGCCAACAATAGTGGTTGGGTAAACCGCATTTTTTCTGTGAGTAATGCATGTAACATGAAATTTTGGAAAATAATCAGCCAGGGAATAAAATCCGGTATGATCACCAAAAGGGCCTTCGTAAATAAACTCCTCTTCTGGGTCAACATAGCCTTCAATAATGATATCAGCATCTGCCGGCACGTCAATATCCTGAGTAATTGCTTTCACCAATTTAACTTTTTGCTTTCGTAAAAAGCCTGCCAGCATAAATTCATCTACATTATCAGGCAAGGGGGCAGTTGCTGAATAGGTCAAGGCAGGGTCGCCGCCCAAAGCTACAACAATAGGCATTTTTTTGCCAAGTTTTTTATACTCATTAAAATGCCTTGCTCCTACCTTGTGTTTATGCCAATGCATGGCCGTCAAATCTTTATCAAAAACCTGCATACGATACATCCCCACGTTTCTTATCCCACTCAGAGGGTCTTTTGTAATTACCAAAGGAAAGGTTATAAATCGTCCACCATCTGCAGGCCAGCATTTTAAAACAGGGAAAATACTCAAATCCGGATCTTTATGAATTATTTCCTGAGACTTGCCCTTTCCACTAACTTGTTTTGGCATGTAGGCTGCTACTTTGCCCAGCTCAGGGATAAGTTTTAATTTATCTAATAAGCCACTTTTTGGCCCGGTAAGGCTTTTAAACAAACCTTCTATTTCAGCACCAATGTCATCCAAATCATTTACATTTAATGACAAGTTCATGCGTTTTTCAGAACCAAAGGCGTTTATTAAAAGCGGGAAATTTGTACCATTGTTTTCAAACAGCAGAGCTTTCCCACCACCTGCCATTTTTGAAACCCTGTCAGTTATTTCAGCAATTTCAAGTTCGGGGTTTACATATTCTTTTATTCTGATAAGTTCACCTGCTTCTTCAAGTTGCAGGATAAAATCTGTCATTGAATTATAGGCCATATTTATTAAATTATTTTTCTCTCGCAAAGGCGCTAAGACGCCAAGTTATTATTTCCTTTTACTCTTGCTTTAATACTCTGCAGCATTACGTTTGGTTTTTATTCCTGTAAGTTATTTACAATCCTGGTAATACCGTCTTTAATCAGCTTCTCATTAAAATTAATTAGCAAGCCAAGCTTTAAACCTGTAACTCTTAAATAAGTTAATAGTTGTTTTGGATGCACCGGAGCAATAGTTTCGACCGATTTTAATTCTATAATTACTTTATTTCCGACAACTAAATCAGCTCTAAAACCTAAAGGCATTTTACATCTTCCCAGATTAAAGGAATTGCTTTTTGCCTTTCAACTCTAAGCCCTTGTTTAACAAGTTCGTAATACATTATTTCTTCATATACCGATTCCAATAACCCAGGGCCTAGTTTTACATGAATGTGATAGGCTGTATTTACAATTATTTTTGCTAATTCATTTTCTGTTATAATTTATTTTTATCAATGCATTAAACTCAGCTTCACACCAAGGCGCTAAGACGCAAAGCCTTCTCACAACACTCCTCTATTTCTTTGACACTCAGCAACTTTGCAAGAAAAACTTTTATTTCGCATAATAAACTCACCATTTAATGTCTGCAAACAAAGTAAATCAATTTTATTTTAATAAATTTGAATAATGCATGATTAACTTTTAAAGAATTGGTTATCATTGCAAAACCAAATAGCAATTTTATGAAAGGAAATGAGGTTCTTGAGTCTTTTGTGGAAAGCCCGATTGGCACTGTTAGTCCGGCAGTTATTGTTGAACTTGTTGACAGTCTGGTAAAAGAAGGCGGGATAAAGGATTACCAACATGGATTCTGGTACGAGTATTTAAATAAAACCGGGCATCCTGATTTTTTATCGGCAATTGAGGATTATGAAACAAGGGCGCAATGGGCCGAATCGGTATTTAAAATCATCCAACACACAGAATATTCTCTTAAGGATTTATTTGATGAACGGGTAAAAGAAATGCCTCAACATATTTTGTTCCAGGATATGTCAACAAGTCCTCCCTCCTTTTGGACCTATGAGCAAATGAACCGTCAAATAAGGCAGTTTGCAGCTGTGTTTCATAAAACAGTACCAGCAGATCCAAGGGTTGCCATTTTTTCAGATAATTGCGTATCCTCTGCAACCACTGATTTAGCTTGCCTTTTTTATGATATTTTTGACAGCCCCTTAAGCACCCACTTTAAAATAAATACACTGGTTACAATTTTTGATTCTGTTGAAATTAATATTGCAGTTTGCGAAACACAAGAACGACTTGAGACCTTAAAAGCTGTAAGGAAGAAAACGAAAAGGCATTTTGTTATCTACACCCTAAGTGATAACATTAAAATAAATGGCAACGACATTCAATTTATTGGTAATGCTACAACTGTTCTTGACACCAAAGAGGTTGAGAGTATCCTGTCAAAACGAAAGATTAAACCCATTGCTGAAGTGGCTACAACTATGTTTACTTCAGGAAGCACAGGGATACCAAAAGGTGTTTCGTTTTCCATTTACAACCTTGTATCTAAAAGGTTTGCCCGGCATGCAGCACTGCCTAAAGTAGGCCGCAAAGAAGTATTACTGTGTTTCTTGCCTCTATTTCACACTTTTGGAAGGTACCTTGAAATGCTTGGCATGATTTATTGGCGGGGCACTTATACATTTGCAGGAAATACTTCGTCAGAAACTTTGTTTACATTAATGCCCAAAGTAAACCCAAGTGGTTTTATTAGTGTACCCATCCGTTGGTTACAGTTGTATGATAAAATTGAAGAGCATCTTTCAAAAAGCAACAACGATAAAAATAAAGAAAAAATAATCAAAAAGGTTTTAGGCAATCGATTAAGCTGGGGTTTATCAGCAGCTGGCTACCTGTCACCAAAAGTGTTTAACTTTTTCCAGAACAACGGTGTGGCTCTTTGCAGCGGGTTTGGTATGACTGAAGCAACAGGAGGAATCACCATGACACCTCCTGGCGAATATCGTAAAAACTCTACAGGGATTATGTTGCCCGGAATATACGGCAAACTGGAAGAAACAGGTGAACTAAAATTAAGCGGTCATTACCTGGCATGGTACCTTGATGATAAAGCACCAGGTGATATCATTCCTTATCCTGAAAAAGAAGAAAGCGATTATTGGATGAACACAGGTGACATTTTCAGGTTATCTGATGACGGTTTTTATGAGATTGTTGACCGGGTAAAAGACATCTACAAAAACAATAAAGGACAAACTATTGCCCCAAAAACAATAGAACAAAAATTCACAGGGGTTCCTGGCATAAAACAAACCTTCCTTGTTGGTGATGCCCGCCCCTACAATGTGTTATTAATTGTGCCTGATTTTGAAGATCCTCTTTTGCAAGATGCTGTTAGTAAGGGAGATAAAGATGAGTATTTTCATCAAATCGTTATGTTGGCCAATAAAGATGTGGCACGCTATGAAAGGGTAATTAATTTTTCAATTCTCGAAAATGAGTTTTCTGCCGATAAAGGTGAACTAACACCAAAAGGTTCATTTAACAGAAAAGCAATTGAGAATAATTTTAAAGAACTGATAGATTCTCTCTACAAAACAAACCATGTTCGCCTGCGCTATAAAGACCTTATAATTGTAATACCCAGATGGTTTTATCGTGACCTTGGCATATTGGAAACTGACATTATTTTAACGAACGATGGGGTTGAAAACAGACGAACCAACAAGAGCCTTATTGTTCAGAAGCTTGAAGATAAAAAGTTTTTAATTGGTGATTTAATTTACAACAGTACAGTTGATGTTATTGATTTTGGCAGAATAGCCCGTCAACCAAAATTATGGATTGGAAACCCAGAATTCATAGAATTTGCACCGGTAAAAGAAGGTTGGGACCTGCCTTTGAAGAATATGACCTCACATGTATCTCGATTAAAAAAGCTGAAACGCTCTTATCATCAACACGAAATTCCTTTGCTAAATGAAATTAAAGACCAAAACCTACAGTTTATAAACAATTTAATCTGTAGTGCGTTATTTTGTCCATGCGAAGTGGCACTAAATTCTACCAGGCAGCTGGGGCAAATGTTTAATACCTCTGATGATAGAATTGCCGGGGTAATTCGACGAAGACTTGAAGCATTATCATGCCACGAAAAAGAAGAAGTAAGGGTATTGGCCTACCGAATGCTACTGCTTGAAGATCCCAACCCTGATTTTGCTAAAACCTTTCCGGCTTTTATTCAAAGTGGGCTATCATTTTTAACCGAGGAATCTATTAACCAGATTGCACTTAGCAATTTTGGAAAGCAGCACCTCGATTCACTCAGAAAACGGATGCACTATTACCGTTCTCAACTAAAATGGCCTGCCACTGAAAATGTATTAGAGCAATTTAAAAACATCTTAAAATTACTGTTTAACTTTGCCAGTAACAATCTATCTCATTACATTTCTATTCGTTCAGAAATGGCCAGCTGGATTTTGCATAAAGTAGAACCAGAGCTTTCTAAATTGGCAGAACATTACTTTTTTGAGCTTTACAGATTATTTGATGAAGGGTTAAAGGCAAAAACCCCCAAATACACCGAGCAGGATTTTGAATACCGCATTGTTTATGAAACTGGTATATCTCAAGCTGAAATTGAAAAACTCAACCAATTATTTACTGAAACCCTGTTTCTTGACCAGTCCATAATTTTAGCATTTGAGGAACTGGACTTTAACCTTTTTCAAATACCTAAAAACGGGATTTGGATCAGCCGTTTAATGGCTTTTAATAACTACAACCACTATCGGCTAAGCATAAACACCATACAAGGTAAGCATTTTGAGTTACACATGGTGGTAAGCAAACAAATGCGCCCCGAACCCAATTATGAGGCCTTGTATTGGCTCTCTTCATTATCTGGACACCCAATTGGGCCAACTACGTTGCCAACACTGGGCTGCTCAAGAATGAGCTATGGTATCCGTACAACAAAGTTTCTTGGAGAGTTAACAGGCTGGGTTAAAATTCGCGAAAATTCAGAAATTGACAATTATACAGCGGGTTACATTGCGCCAAATTCATGGAGAAAACTTTTTATTAAATCGTTTTCAATCTTCTTTATGGCATGGCGAAACAGTAACTACAGAATTGTGCCCGGAGCCATTTCGCCAAATAATATTGTGGTTCCTACAATGGATTTCCGCACAACTGCAAGCATTGTCACTCTTAGTGGAATGAAAGATTATGAGAACACACTTTCATTGGTTGAGCCAATGGTAAAAGAGTTTTACAATAAAACAGCGGCTCACTACCCCTGGGTGAAAAAGCAACTGGAACTTGAATGGATTTTTGATGCTTGTTTTGAAGCTTTTAGTAAAACAGAAGCCATTGATTTTTTACTTAAGCTAAAAACCGACCTTGAAAAAACGCCTGTGTTTTATGAGGAGGATCATTCATTGTTAGAAGAATTAGAAAAATACTTAACATATACAAACAGGTTTTATTTACCACTGCCCTTGTTCAATGCCATTGACCGCTATGCTGAATGGGGACAACGCACCCCTACTGCCAGTGCCGAGGCTAAAGAACAGACCATTTTTGAGCTGTTTGAACTATACAAATTACACAGATACCCACAAGTAGTAAGGTATTACTTATTCAGGAAGACCTATTTTAAAAACGCCACCCAAAACATTAAAGCCATATTTGACGAATTACTAAACCGAATGCGTGACAACAGTGCAATTTTGCCCATGCAGCTCATTGAACTATCTGACTTACAAGGCTTAATGGTCACCAAAGACGACAAAATGATGTTTAGTAAAATGGTGTTCCCGAAAAAACAAGAAGAACAAAAAATCGATATTTTAAAGGTAAAAGCGGATAATACGGAGCAAGTTATTGTCCGTTCGCAGCTGGTTGATAAATATGGCGAAGTTTACAACTTTAGAGAGCCATTAGAGCCTAGTGAAGTGGGGCAACTTTACCACCTGTTTTACAAGGTGCATTACCCCAAAACCATCTCAAAAATGGACAAGCACTTTGTGGTAACTGATGAAAATGACCGGGTAATTGGTGGCCTTTGTTTTAAAGAACTCGAAGACAATGTGGTTTTATTGGATGGTAGTGCCATTACCTCATCGTTGCAAGGACGTGGCATAGGCTCTGCCATGGTTGAAGACTTTTTTACCCGCATGGCCAGTACAGGTGTGCAGGTAGTGAAAGCCCACTTTTTATTAGGGAATTATTACTTAAAACACAACTTCCAGGTAGATAAAAAATGGGGGGCGCTGGTGAGGTATTTGTAAAGCATGCAATATTAAGTAAGCACTTAAGAGAATTTTTCATTTTATCCGAAGCTGAATCCATAAAAAGGCATTGGTCATTGCTTGACGTACCAATGACCTGTTGCTTCCTTATCCTGGAAAATCTTTTGAGAATCATTCAGTTTCTATTGCACTTGGGGCTGTATCAACAGCGAAGCCCTTATCGTAGGTAAAAGTTTTAAAAGTGAGGGTCATTGACCACTACAACAGGTGGCATGCTAAGCTAGTCAAAGTACTCAGTATACCACCTGTCGAAATGCAGCGACCAAAAGTTAGTTTTGATACAGCCCCAAATCAGTTTCACCTATACACTGGTGATTAATATCCCAATTGCCCCCTAAAAACTATCTGATCTATAAATACGTAATTACCTGTAAAAATATTTTGTAAATCGTTCAGAATTTTCCTTTTTTTTTATACTTTGCAAATAATTATAAATTATAAATTAATAACCAATACTTAAAAAATGGGAAAAAGAACAGTTACAATTCGGGCCTTTGAATTAGGCGATGAAATTCTACTTTATTTAATTGATAGTGGTGGCCAAAGAGGCGTGCAAAACATTACTACACAGGCAAATCCTGGAGATGAAATAATCTGGAAACTGGATACCAGAAGCAATATTAAGAGAATTCTTTCTATTGAAGCTAAAAATTCAAGATTAAATGTATTCAAAAAAAAACCAAGCAAGGTTTCAGATGCTGAATTTATGGGGGTAATTGCACCGGATGCTAGTGGCATTGGAGGCTATAATATTGTATACGAATACAAGGATAGTTCAATACAGCTTGATGATCCGTTTATTGAAGTTGAACCTGAATAAAAAGAGAATAGAAAATCATCAGCTGTTTTGAAACAGCTGATGTCTAATAAAATTAAATGTTTAGGCACTTGTTTACCACTAAATCTAAATATTGCGGTACTCCGTACCTTTTCAAGTCACACAAACATTTAAGCTACAAATATTTTCGGTGCTCTGCACCTATTAAAAAAACAGGTTCAATATTAAAAGCAGCAGAGCTCCTTCTCCGTAATACTATGTAAGGAGGAGCTGTGCAATATTTGTAGATTATTAATTGATAAGCGATTTAAGGTGCAGAGCACCGTAACATACTGTTTTAAGTTTTGATAGTGGTAAACAATCGCCTAAGCAAATAAAATTAAGGGTTGACATATAATAAACCTTTACAAGAACCAAATTCTATACTTCTTTGTAGAAAAAAGTAAATTATAAACCTAGTGCTGGTATGAGAAACAAATTGCTTATTTTTATAATAATCATATACCACAGTGTACAATTTACTTCTCATGCCCAGAAAGATTATAACAGTTCAAAATCAGACAGTTTAATTGAATTATACAATAATTCAATTAATATAGAGCATGATAGCGTCCTTTACGAAATAGCACGCAGTATTTATAATTATTCACCAGATATCAATATACGATTAAAATACGCCCAAATATCATATGCGTTAGCCGACAAGATAAATAACAATCAATACTGCGGAGAAGCAAAACTTCGACTAGGAATTACGTATAAAAAGCTAGGAGATTTAAAGCAGGCAGTAACTGAAATACAGCAGGCTCTGTCTATTTATGAAAGTATCGATTCTGAAGCAGGTAAATTACAAGCCTATTCTAAGTTAGGTGCGATATTAGCTGCACAGCAAGAATTTGAGCAGGCAATTGGATACATGGAAAAATCATTATCTAGATTTAAATTACGTAATGATTTAATTAGATATGCATCTACTTCAACCAATATTGGTGAACTTCATCGTTTAAATAAGAGCTATGAACAAGCAAAAGAATATTCTATAAAGGCATTAAAAGTATATAAAGAGAAAAAGCATGAAACTGGCATTGGATATGTTTTAGGTAATTTAGGCCTCATCTATCTCGCTCAAGACAGCCTGCAAAAAGCCATTGTAAATCTTAACCAGTCCATTGCCATATTAGAGCCACTAGGTGATAATTATTCAACTTCTGTTTATTATGAGGGTCTTGCCCAGGTATATCAAAAACAAAAAAACTACCCAAAGGCACTTGTTCCTGCAAATAAAAGCCTGCAACTAGCTCAAACTGATGGGTTAATTGAACAAATAAGGGATGCTAATTTACGGCTTTCAGAAATTTATTCGGACACCAAACAATTTGAGCAAGCCCACCAATTTCACAAAGAATACATAGTATTTAGAGACAGCCTGGTAAATGAAAAAAATATACGCGAAATTGCTAATATGCGCCGCCAATACGAAGTGGCCCAGAAACAGGCGGAGGTTGATGAATTGAACAGGCAACAGGAATATATGTTTAACCTGCAAATATTCCAAGCAGCAGTGGTAATACTTTTATTGATCGTTGTTTTTGTACTGGCCAAGTACTACCGACGCAAAAAAGCAGATAATAAAAAACTTGAACAGCAGCAAACAGAATTAAAAAAATTAAATGCCACCAAAGACAAGTTTTTCTCTATTATTTCGCATGATTTACGCAGCCCGGTATCCTCTTTTCACAGTTTCCTCGACATTATTGACGACTTCCTAAAGTTGGGCAACATTGAAAACCTAAAGAGATTATCTAAAGAACTTAAACGGTCAACAAAATACATCCTGGAGTTAATGGACAACCTGTTAAGCTGGAGCCTGAGCCAAAAAGGTGAACTCCCATTTTCGCCACAACCTTGCAATGTAAACCAGGCTGTTGAAAAAGTACATGGTTTGCTCGGCAAATCTGCCGAACTAAAAAAGATTAAACTCAGCTTTGACCTCGATGAAAAGTTGCATGTGTTTGCCGATGAGCATATGTTTCAATCTATTTTACGAAACCTTACCAGTAATGCACTAAAATTCACCCCTGAGGGTGGAGAAATTACCATTTCAGCAAGCCGGAATAATGGTAATGTATCAATAGTTGTAGCAGACACCGGTGTAGGCATGACGGAGGACAAAATTGGACATCTTTTTAATTTAAACGGGAATAAAAGCACCTACGGAACCAAAAACGAAAAAGGAATGGGTTTGGGCCTGCGCCTGGTTGCTGAATTTATTGAGATAAACAAAGGCAAAATAAATGTAGAAAGTGAAGTTGGGAAAGGGACGAAGATGGTGGTGAAACTGCCAACACATAACCACTCCAGTGAAAATAAGAGTCTCATTAACAAGAAGGAGTTACTATCCAAGGTATAACTATACTAAGCCATTAAGGAATATTGTAAAACGGAATTCCATAACGGCTTTTCAACTCCATCAAGCAACTGTGCGTTACTATCACACTATTTTACTGGCATTTACCGGCTACAAACCCAAAACACATGATATAGAAGAGCTTGGGCTCCAGGCTAAAAACCTTGATGCGGAGTTTGCCAAAGTATTCCTTAACAACACTAAAGAGGAAAAACACTTGTTTGATTTACTGCAAAAGGCTTACATTGATGCCCGCTACAAACCCGAATACTCTATTAAAAAAGAAGAGCTAAAATACCTTGGCCAAAGGGTGGAGCTGCTTAAAGAGCTTACCGGGCGTATTTGCAGGGAGAAAATTGAGGGGTTTGTGAAATAGTTGCTTCGCAACTGTAAAGAGAGCAGAAAAGGCGACATAGCGGGACGCTATGCCGAGCGGGTTAACGAATATTCTCAATCCATGAAGCCCAATTTTAACCATTTGTTGTTGCCCCATAATTTTTCATCCTCATCCTCGAAGGTTTTTTCATAAGAAGGCAAATTATCTGAAATGCTTTGGATGATTTGATTTGAACCACCATAAAATTCAGTTAAAT
Organism: Bacteroidales bacterium; assembly: GCA_050291445.1. Lineage (GTDB taxonomy): Bacteria > Bacteroidota > Bacteroidia > Bacteroidales > NBLH01 > NBLH01. The sequence goes on from JBNKJW010000276.1 coordinate 17,049, forward strand.
TATTAATGTCGAAGCTAGAATGACAACCACCTACATAGATTTTCGGAAGAATAATAATCATGAACTCCTAATAGTCAAATGTATATTCTACAATTGGAAAATCATTCTCATACCCCTTAATATTAATTTGAGGTGTTTGTTCTAGCTTTTCTTTAGAAACATATTTTGTTACATTTTTTGAAACGTAATTAAATAATTCATTAACAGTTATTACATGATTACCATTTAAGTCTGCTTCAACATTTTTAATTCCTTTATATAAATAGTGAGAGAAAACTGAACCAATATCTCTAAATATATAAGATTGCTCCCCAATCTTTGAAGAAGTTATATAGGCCACTTCCCCATCAATATTTTTTCTTATTTCATTTAATCTACTGAATGTTTCTTCTGGTATAGGAGGATCATTGGAGTCTGAAGTATTAGACCCACCATGAGTCCCATTAATCTTTTTAACTAAAGGATCGTTTTTACAAGCTTCTAAAACACATAATTTATACTTTGCAGGACTTTTTTTCATAATAGAAACGATATCATCATCTTCAACAAGCTGTTCTGGAGTTTGGTATTCATATGGACAAAAGCCCGGAGCTTGCATATCAGGAGCTAGACCGTGTCCTGAGAAGTAAAATATAATCAAATCATTGTGGCTGACCTTACTGTTATCACAAAATAAAGAATCCGTTTTATATTTAATATTTTTTGATGTTGCATTCTCATTTATGATTTTAAACCCACCCCCTTCGCCATATGGACTTACAGTTTCAATAAAACGAAAAAACTTCCCAATATTTTCTGTAGGTGTATTTAATGGTTTTAATATATTATTATACTGGTAAATATTAATACCCACACAAACAAACCAAACATTGTTAATTTCATCAGGAATAGAAAGAAGCGGCAGTTTGCCTTTTTCCATAGTTAGTTTTATATAGGTTTTATAATCCATTTTGGCTCCAATAGAATCTCCAGTTATTCTTTTTACTTCAGAGCGTTTTAAATATGCTTCAGGGATTTTAGCATCAGTCTTAATACAATAGTCAAAATTTGATTTAGCCTTTTCGTAATTATTAAGTTTAAAGTTACATACCCCCTTTTGCATGTAAGAATTATAATCAGGCCCTATTGATGTAAGTAGTATGTCAAACTCATCAATAGCTTTACTATATTTTTCTTGTTGCATTAAATTCATGCCAATATTATATATTAGACATGAAGAGGTATAGTCACTTTTATTAAAGGCATTTAACGCACTTCTATAGTATCCTATAGACTTTTTATAATCTCCAATGTGATAATACAATTCCCCTAAACTTGAATATATTTGAGGTTTGTTATTAATATTCCTGGATGATAAAACCATTTCATAATCTTCAATAGCTTTTAAATAATCTCCAAATTTTGTCCAAGCGGCTGCACTTTTCACATATAGAGGGCTACAATCTCTATTACATTTCTCAATAGCAACTTTGTAATTTTTACAAGCTGCAACATAATTTCCTAACATATAGTAAACATCCGCTAAATGGATATATACACCAGAACTTGTAGCCCCATTTTCGATAGCATTAATTAATAATTTTCTTTTTGTCTCTAATTGATGAATAGGAATTGATTTTGTAGTATCCTTATCAGATAAATTGCAACTAATAACTTGAGAGACCGAATATTGACAATTTAAAAAAATCTGAATGATTAAAATAATAGCGATTGTTTTCATAGTAGTTTTAGAGAGGATTATAATTAGTTTTGAATTAAAAATATTTTAAAAAAATTATTTCACGTTTTTTCAACCTTATACAATGTATCAATTACTTGCCCCATGTAAACGCCAAAGCATACTTCCAGAATTCCTAAAAATATAATCATCTCTTTAAAAGTTATCAAAGTAAAAGCTTTACATGAAATTATTGTCAGAAAAAGCAAATAATGAATTGGAACAATCCATAGAATTAATTTTGAAAAAAATAAATTTTGACTATCAACTTCTTTATTATCAGCTGATTTCTTTATTGTCATGCCTATAAATTTAAAAGATGAGCCTATATATATAGCAGCCAACGAACCTAGCAAAACAATCAAGTTTGTAAGCTCATCCTGAGTAAAGCCACGTAAGATGTAATAGGTTATGGAGGCAAAAAAAAGTAATAAATTTAATGCTATAATTTGCCAAGCGACCATAACTCTAATTCTGTTTTTTTGAGTTTTCATAGTAATGTTTTACAGTATTAGTTTTTTTGCAAACAGCTTTTTATCCGATTCTCAATGTCCTTTTTATATATACTTACTTTTCCGGGGTAGTGATTCTCAATATTTTGGTAAAACCTCTCTCTTTTCTTTGGACAAAATATTCCAGATCCTAGCTTACCTGCCAATTCAAGCTTATACCCTATTTCCTCATGATCCGTATTATAAATTTCAACATGAATTTGAATAAACTCCCAGTATCCAGATGATGTTATTTCATTTCTGACACAAGTAATTAAGTGAGTAAATTCATTGTAATAAGTTCTGGATGTATCAATATTTATACTTTCATGTTCTATGTTTTTTAGGTTGTAGTAACTAATTAAACAATTACTGATAGCTTTTCTTAAGCCAAGGACAGAATCATTATTTGTTAAACGATTAAAAACCGAAGTCGATTCAAGATTTAAACTTTCAATGCGTAATTCAACTTGGTTAATTGAGTGAGCAGAAGGAAAAGACTCAGTAACCATTATATAGTCTTCATTAAAAATTTTCAATAGAGTGTCACTATTATTCTTCGCCTTCATAAAAATTAATACAGAGTCAAGTCCAATATCACATAAAAATGAAAAAGTTCTAAACATTCTTTTACCTAAAATTTTATTTTGCGTAGAATCATATTTATTCTGGAGCAACTCCCATGCAAGACCAAGTGAATCATCTGTTTCATAATTACTTTTAAGTTCTAACATAAGTTTATTAGGTCGAATTTCAATACTTTTAAATTTGATTACTTCTCCAACACCAACTGTGTCTAACCATTTACCAAATTCTAACGCTTGTTCTTCAAAAAAAGCCTTATGAGCAAGAAGATTGGATTGAGAAACTGCTGGTTTACAAAATAAAAGTAGGAATAGAGGTGTTGAGAGAATTTTAATAAATAATACTTTGCTGAATACCAAGTTATTATAACTTAATAAGTTTGTTTTCAAAAATTTCATGATCTAATTATTATATGATTAGTTTGGCCATTTAACTTGTTTTTGCTTTTTTATTTCGCCTAGTTTTGTATAAAAAAAGCAGATTAAGGCTGTTTTTAAAACAGCCACTAACTAAGAGGACTATTCACTTTCTTTTTTCTCTCTTTGCAAATACCTACTCTAGATAACAATATCACAATATTAGTTTAGAGGTATCAATAAACCGTTGAAAATCTAGTCTTATTCCCTTGCCAATACACAAAAGGGAATTTTTATATATCAGCAAAGTATGTAAAGTAGTTCTACTCTTCCCCCTTATCCTCTTCACTACTTTTTCCACCCTTTCTCCTGTTTACAATTCCGTTATATTCCTCAATCAGTTTATTTAACTTGTCCATAACGGGCTTGTAACTCCCTTTGTTTAAAGTGGAGTGAGAATTTAAATGGTCACGCAGTTCGTAATAATAATCAGTAGTGCTTTTGCGTAGTTCTTTTATTTTTTCTTCCGATTGTTTTGCTTTTTCATCAACCCTGTCGAGGTAGCGCTGGTTGAAAAGTGTATTTTCTTCGTCAAGCTTAACCGTCCAGTTATTTAGGTTAAGCAGCGATAAGGCATTTTTACATTCGTCATCGCTCTTAAATTTTTCCATGATACCATTAATCGAAGCCGTTTCGGTAGGGTAGTTTTGCCGGGCAATGGAAGGACCATAATTATCAATAATGTTTAGTAAAAGTTCGGCTGCTTTCCTGGTCTTCTCCTCATAATAATAAGTGTAGCCTTCAACCACTATGCGTATTCCGGTGATATCGTCATCCCTGCGCTCGTCAATAAGCTTTAGCTCTTCCGAAATATCGCTGCCTTTATCGGTTCCGTCAATGACTTTGATTTTCTCAAGCTCATCAACAACGGGTTTTAGCTGCTCTTTTATTTTTAGCGCTTCGGGGTTGTTTCGTTCAAGGATAGAAGTAAAATCGGCAAAAAACTGGATAAACTCCTTAACACGGAGTTTCATTAACTTGATGGTTTGTAACATGGTTTAGAAAATTTTAGTATTAATAATATTTTAGTCTTTAAAAATAATAATTATTCGTTTCTTTCGTTACCAACAACCGTTATTGTTTTACCAGTAACTCTATTTCTTTGACAAATAACCAATGTTGTGATGTTAACTTACAACTTTGGATCCCGAAAAGGCCCTGCAAATTGCAGCAGGCTTTTGACAATTGCCGAAAACTTGCTGCAGGGTGCAGGAGACTTTCGGACACTCCCGATAGTGTACTGCACTTTGCAGGGAAAAATCGGCCTTGGCCGAAGATGTGCTGCATGGTGCGGGAAGATTTCGGGCAGCAATACGCTTAATTTTTATTTTGAATACGTAAAAACAAAGTGATGGAGTCTGCTTTAGTTATACAGCTAGCTGCTCCTGTTACATTATCACTAATTACAAAAATACGATCTTTTTCATCCATGGTAATTCCTTCTATATTTGAACTGTATTTTTTTTTAGTATATGCATTTATTGTATCTGAAATATCCATTAATTTCTTTGTTTCTTTAAAGAGAGGTTTTCCCATTGTATCAATTGGAATTACATCAATATGATAAGTCCCAAATTTAGTTTTTAGAGCAAGTATTCTTGATTTTTCACTATCATAATAAATGTCAGTATACCTCCATTCAACATTTTCGAGCATGAGAGGAAATTTATTCTTCCTCTTAAAAGCTGGAATCAGCTTTTTTTCATCTTTGCTTATCTTTGCTGTGAAGATATATGCACATGTATCCTTTTTAACACGCTCTACTAATAAGTAAAATACTTGGTTCTTTTCATTATAAGCGATACCCTCGTACCCATCGTTTTCACCTTGTTTGTAGATATTATAAGCGTCTTTAAATAAATTAATTATGTCTGTTTTTTTCGTTTCTAAGTTAGTTTTGTAAACAATTTTATTGTATTCATCTATTGAGTATAGATTGTCTTCCCAGATGGTTATCCCTTCAATTTGAGAACAGTCCTTGGTTTTAACATCAATGATTTGACTAGAATCCTTATTTTCAGAATTAATCTTTAGAATTGCTGAGCATCGCTCCAATGCAATATAAAAAATGCCTTTGTTGTATATAATTCCAGAGGCTGAGATTTCTTTATCGAACATGGCTATATCATAGGGTCCCGGGTCCTCTACTCTTTTTGAGTGACTGGTAATGATTGTAATTAATATGATTGTAAAATAGATGCTTATTTGTTTCATAATAACTTTAATTTTAATTACTATATATCTTAACTAATGGAATATCCCAATTTAAGCGTAACATTGCTCTAATAGAATTATCTTTTAAATCATTTCCGTTTTCAGTTATTTTTCTTAGTTCCGGAGTATATTGAATACCCAAACCAAGAGTGATTTGCTACCAGAAGTAGTAACAATTTCTTGGGAGTAAATAGAACATTTTACAAAAACAAAAAGAAGAAATGTATTTAGTACTTTCATGCTAATTGGTCATTTGGTTTTAAATCTAATTTACTGTACGGGATTGGGCCTTTTATTAAAAAGTTAATTACCAAATTAAAATTCATTTCATCAAGACAAATTACTCCTCCAACCACACCGAAACCTTCCCTCCCCGGCATTTAAATGTAGCTTCCCCCCTGGCATTTGTTGTAACTATATCAGCATAGTGTTTAGTAATGTCTCTATAGGAGATATCGGGCTTGTTAGTACTCATTTTTTTCCAGCCATCACCGCCGTTGCTCATCACCACAGCCATTGATTTTCCATTATTTAAGCCACTGCTAACCCAACCAATACAATTGGGATGATCAAAATAATCGACTGTTGAACCTCCTACTGCAACCTTTCTTGCTTCCAGAAAGTTATCAATCATCCATTTATGGCGCGGTTTTAAGCCTGTTTTATAAAGATTAGAATCGAAATAATCACCAAAGAAAACACATGGATATCCTTGAGGTCGTAGTAGTATTAGCGCATATGCAAGCGGTTTAAACCAGTCATGCTCAATCAGCCTAAAATCTTTTCCTTGCCGGAATGGCTGTAAATCGTGATTTGTAACAAAAGTGACAGCTTTAACCGGATCGGATGCAACAAGTGTATCATTAAAAATATCTGGTAGTGGGTAATTAGCGCCAGAATTAGCTGCGTGCCAGAAGTTCTCCCTTAACCTAAAATCAAAAAGTGACAATGAACGACCGGTATTGTTGATAAAATCTGTGAGTTTATACAAATCATGATCTTCCCAGAATTCACCCACTGCAAATAATTCAGTTTTGCTTTTCCTCATTCTTTCTAGAAATTCAGGAAAAAAAGACTGCCGAATATGTTTTATGGCATCAATCCTGAACCCATCTATTCCGATTTCATTGACCAGCCATTCTCCGAACCTGCACAATTCCTCAACAACATCAGGGTGTGAGGTGTCTAAATCAAGGCCCATTAAATAGGGGTGGTTACCATAATGGTAGTTAGGCTGACATTGAAAGTCTTTGGCTTTTATCCTGAAAACCCCATCATCTTTTGATATGTAGGCATCAAAATGGTCGAACCTCCATCTAAACTGACTGTCTGTAGGGGTGTTACCATTAGCCTGTGCCTTCATCCGGTTCTCAAAATCAAAATTGCAGTGCAAGTGTTTATCAATCCAATCTGATAAGGCATGGTTGTAATTATTGCTATCTACCTTTTGCACCCTTACCTTTTGTGCATTTTTAGCCCCCATTTTATGGTTGAAAACCAAATCGGCATAAACCTGCATTTTCTCTCTTTTGCATTTTTGTATAAGTGCAATCAGCTCGTCATAGTGCCCATATTTTGTCCTTTCATCATTGCTATGGGCTTTGTACCTACCCAAGTCCCATAAATCATAAACATCGTAGCCTACCGATGTTTGGTTGCCATTTGCATTCATTCCGCCCCAGGCTTTCGAAAATGGTGGTAACCATACTGATGTGACACCTTTTTGTGCAAGCACAGGGATTTCATCCTTTAACCAATTCCAGTGATTTCCATCTGGAGGCAAATACCAGTGGAAAGCTTGAAACATTACTCCATTAATCATTGTGTATAGTTTCAGTTTAGATTATTCGTATTTTCCTTAATAAGCAATCAGTAAACAGAAACTTATCTATCAGGAAGCCTAAAGCCTGAATGTCTGAATCTTTTCTATCTGGAAAGTTTTCTGATATGGGATACTTAAAGTACTCCCATTTAGGCAGGAAGTTGGTTTTTAACAATGGTCCAAAATTTAGTTAGTACTATTAGTTATTTTTGATAATAAATTTACCCATCACTATGACATACGGGCTGTTCTTTTTGATAAAAGATTGCATCTTATTGATAAGCAGCCTTTATTATGCAACTACTTAAAAAAAACCGCGTTTTTTTCGCATATTTTATTACTATGAGTAATAATTGAGTGTGAAATTTATTGTTTTGCTTTTACAACTATGGGGGGGGGCAAATGTATTTTTTGTGTTATGCTTATGTTGTTATACCAAACTGCTGTTAGTAATTGTTTTACTTCACAAGCTTGCAAACCAAAACTGCCAGTCGATCGGCATATACAAAGCCATTTTAAGATTTCAATTTACAATATTTCAAACTGGCTTAGTATATAAAAAAGAAGCCGCTCATTGGCGGCTTCTTAAATTAATCACTTTTGTATAAATTATTTAACAACCATTCGCCTGGTAACTTGTTCATCGTTAACAGTTAATCGATAGAAGTACACGCCTGATGATAAATTAGCTGCATTAAATTCAATGGTATGGATTCCTGCATTTTTGCTTTCATCCACCAATAGTTTGACAGTTTTACCATAAACATTCATCACTTCTAATTGCACATCAGCGTCTTCTTTTAACTGATATTCAATGGTAGTAATATCACTAAACGGATTTGGATAGTTACTTACGCTTAAGGCTTTCACCTCTGTACCAAGCATATCCTCTGTAACATTTGCCATAAGTGTAGTTTTAATTACACCTGTGCGATCATCACTTGCGTAAATTGTAATATTACTTTGTCCGAGGGCTTCCGGGGCAACAACTAAATCGTCTCCTTCCAGCTTCACATCAACGGCATCGCCGTTTTCAACAATGCAAACAAAGTTCAATGCATCTCCATCAGGATCGGCAAAGAAATCTGTTAAGCGAATCCTGTCGTTATCCTGAGATACCTGGTAGAACCTATCGCCAATTGGAGCAACCTGGTAAGGCAGGTTATTAGCTCTTCCTCTGCCCTGTACAAATACAGCAAATGAAAAGGCCGTAATTCCGCCCCTCTGGTCATCAGCATAAACTGTTACAATACACATTCCGTATTGGTATCTTTCTAATGTCAGTTCACTTCCGTTAATTGATGCAAATACCGAAGGTCGGCCAGAAATAGTATAACTATACTCAATTACATCCCAATCAATATCCATAAAGTAGTTGGCAAGATCCACCACTGCTGGTTGATCAGGAGCAACTGTTTGGTCAGGAATAAGCTGGGTTAAAATAGGAGCATGGTTTTCTAAATGGCGCACCCTAACATTAAATGTTGCAGCTGCATATGCTCCTTCAGGGTCAGTTGCGGTGATTGTAACCACACCAAAACCTAAATCAAAAGGATCGATTTCTAACATAGCACCATCAATCGAAACCGTAAATGCAGTATCAGAGCTAGCAAATACTTCGTATGTCAAAGCCTGTCCATCAGGATCGGCAAAATAAGCATCCAAATCAATGGTTGCTGTAGGATCAGTTGGGAAATACAACTTATCCTCAATATCCATCTCAAGAACCGGCGTTCTGTTCACATTATTCACTACCATAGCGAAAGTTACAGGCACTGTTTCTCCTTTATCATCAGTAACATTGACAATAATCTCATGAATGCCAGCCTGCTCATAATCTGGTTGATAAAGAATTGTTGCCGTATCATTCGACACAGTCATTTCCATGAACTCATAGTTGGCAGCAAATTCAAACTCCAAGGCTCCTCCATCAGAATCGGAAGCAACAATCATTGTTTCAACCATTTGCCCCTCATCAACATAAACAGTATCCTTAGCAAAAATAATTTCAGGAAGATAGTTTACGTATAGCTCAACCGGCCACTCAACACTTGGAGTAACTGGATCGTTCGACGAATAAACAACTTTAGCATAGTAATAACCGCCGGTTGTTGCCGAAGCATCAACAGTTAAAGAATGATTATTGCTGGCACCAACTTCCAGTTCACCTTCAACCGGATCAATACTTAACCAATCGGTAGATACGGCTCCTTCAGCCTGATATGCCCTGATTTTATAAACATAACCATTATCTTCATCAAGCCATACACCGTTATTAACATCAAACCAGTAAGAGACACCGTCAACCCCTGAAACACCACTATTAAATGCTGCTGGGTAGTTAATGGTTACGGGGTAATGGAATGCTACAAAGAAAACATCCCCTTCTACAAATGAAATTGGTTCATCTAGTTCAATTAAACAATTTGCACCACTGGTTGCTTCGGCATGAGTAAATTCTTGTGAAGCAATTAAATCACCTTCGCCAGGTCCTGTTCCGCCTTTATAAATTTGCATAATTACGGATTCTGCGGCTCCATTATTTTGATAATAATTAGCAACATGGGTTAAATTAAAGCTTGGGCTTGTAACAACAAACCTGTTTGCCGAACTATAACCTGCGCTGCCATTATAACCGTAATAATCATCAGGAGTACCTGCTGGATCATAGTAAATTGAATCCTGGAAGTCGATATCAAATGCCTGGTAAGCAGCATTTTGTCCTACTTTTCCATTTTGTGCTAATGAACGATAAACAGGAGTTGTAACTTCTGGTCTAGTATATAACGCTTCTGATGAAGTTTGTGCAAATCCACCTGGAAGGTATACAATACTTGCATCATAAGTTAATAAACTGCCGCCAGCATTGGTAACAACTGAAGTTTCAGCAGTTGTTTCGGTTGACAACAACACTAATTTAAGCGTATCTGTTGGCTCAACCATTAATACAGGAGGTTCTATTGCCTCACCAAGCAAGGTAGCAGAAGCTACTGACAAATTCACTGCATCGCTGGTAACATTAATAACATTTTCAAATGAACCAGCTGCATTAGGTGTAAACGTAATAGCTACAGCCATTTCCTCCTCTGGTTCAAGCTCTAATGAACTTGGCTCTTCAATCGAAAATATGCCTAAGTCATTACTTAACCAAATTGAGTCAATTACTAATACTTTAGAACCTGTATTTGAAATCAGCAATTCTTTAGTACTACTGTATGCCTCACCCTCAACATAGTATAATGTATCCATTAGTAATGAATCAGGAGAAACAGTAATTTCTGGTGTTCCAATTACAGTTAATGTAGTTGGAATTTCAATCTCTGGATTAGCAGGATCGTTACTCAACACTTTCAATGGTGCCTCGTAAGTACCATCATAGATATTTTCTGCATCAATGGCCAGGTCAACATTAACAGTTGTTCCAGCCTCAACAGTACCTACAACAAATGGGCTTTTAATTAAAACAGCTAAATTGTCTTTAACATACTCACTATTAAATACAACCGGCAAAGCGTCTGTTCCATCTTCATTTTCAACACCAATTGTTGCACTTGTTGTGCCACTATAGCCATCAACGTCCTGGTACTGGTACTTAATGCTACCGTCAGCATAAATAATTGCCTGGAATGTAGCAGTTGTTGCTGAACCGTATTTAGGCACATCCTGGTACTGTACAATAACATAATCTGGTGTTGCATAAGAATAAATAGCACCTCCAGTTGTAGGATTCATATCGTCCCATAATGGAGCAACTACATTATTTGGAGAAGTAGTAGTTGGTATATCCTGGTTAGAATATCCACTGCCGGTAAAATCCATATCAAAGGTAATGAATCCGTTAGAGCATATTTGTAACTCATTGTAAACTCTGTTATAGAATGGGAAACTAAATGGTAATGAAACAGCTACTAGGTCATCATCACCTAATTCATAAGATGTTCCCATACCAGAAATGTCAATCCAGTCATAAACGACCTCATCACCTTCGTCACTATCAACCCAGGTATAACCAAATGCATCTGGTCCGCCATTGCCAGCTTGTACAGGAGTTCCGACTCTTGTATCCGGCGTTTCTTTCGATAGCAATTCAGGCGCAGTACCCTGACTAACAGCAACATTACCAACACTGGTATAATATGGTTTTACCAGTACATAATCAAGTGGAGAACCACCAGCAGCATTAGCAACAGAAACCATAATCGTATCTTTATCGCCTGTGTTCAGCGTTAACTCAACTGGGTCGGGATCGGTAGTAACGCTTATTTCAGGAGGAACTAATCCAGTACCTGAAACGGCTACGGTAACCACCTCGTTTGCATATTCATCATTACTTTCGATTGTAATGGTTCCATTTTCCTCACCAATATTATTGGCTGTAAAGGTAACTTCTACGGCTGTACTTGTACCAGTAGCTACCATCAATGGAGCGTTAAAATCAAGCGTAAATGACTCATTATCTGAACCTATGCTACTAACAGTCAAATCTTTTGTACCTGTATTTTCAATAGTTAGCATCCTTGTTTCGCTCAAAGTTTGAAAAATTGAACTAAACTCAATGCTTTCAGGGCTAACAACAATCTCAGGATGTCCTATAACATCTAATTTTGTTGTAAATATCATCTCAGGATTAACCGGATCGTTACTTGAAATAAGTAATTCGTTTATATAATTACCGTCAATTAAATCAGTTGCATCAATTGTTACATCAACAACAACTTCGCTGTTTGGTTGAATAATTCCAGCTACTGTACTCACACCTATATCAAATGGTGTGCGCCCTGGGAAAATCAACACAGCCAGGCTATCGGCAACATAATCAGTATTATAAGCTACCTGTAAACCAATTGTTCCGTCTTCATTTTCAACGCCAATGGTGGCACTTTCATTATTTTCAAGCGAAAATTCTTTGTAATAGTAAGCAATATCACCATTAGGGAATAGTACGACCTGGAAAGTAGTTGTTCCTGTTGTTGTACTTGGATAATTACCCATTTCATGAAACTGAACAACAAACTTATCAGGATAAGACTGATAGAAAATCTGTCCACGTTTACTTGAAGGTCTCATATCGTCCCAGAAAGGAGCAATATAGTTATTTGGTTCAGTAGTAGATGGTATCTGATCATTAGTATAATCTGTACCGTCTGTACCGAAGGTTAAATAACCATTTGAACTAACTGTAACTGAAGTTTTTAACTCACCATAAAACTTAAAACCAAATGGTAAATCAACATCAACAGAAGCATCATCGCTGTCTTCATTTATTTCTGTTCCGGTTTCGGAAATATCTTCCCAGAAAAATACCGGACCACCTTCTTCGCGACTGTCAATCCAGCTGTAACCGAGTTCGTCAGGACCTCCTGCACCTAATTGAATTGGGTGCCCTTGTCCACCTGCATTATCCTCTTTATTATCGCTAAGTTGTATCCCCTCAATTAATGAAGTATTGTTCTTAGCAATATCAGGATTATTGAGCAACATGCTAGCTGCTACAGTTGGCATAGAGAACTGTAAAGGGTACAATCCTTCATTTAAAATTGTAAATTGACGTACTACCTGCTCGCCTGCATCAAGAGTTTCCTCTAATTGAGTTGGATCCAATGCAATTACCGGAGGTGATACAGCTATACCTGTAAAAGTAATTTGTATTTCAGGATTATTAGGATCGTTGCATAATATTGTAAAAACACCATTGTATTGTCCTAATTCAGTTGGTGCAAATTTAGCCATAACAACCAACGAATCACCCAGCTCTAATATAGTTGGTTCAGTTAAACTGGTTGTAAACATTGCTACATTTGAACTAATTTCTGAAATTTCCAGATCACCAATTCCTGAATTATGAATTACCAATGGTAGTTCTTTTTCGCCGTTCATAAAAACAGCGCCAAATTCCATCATTGATTCACTAATACTAATCTCGCCTATTTGACCAGTTACATCTAAATTAACCGGAACATCAAGCGCTAAACTACCAGGATCATTTGAGTAAACGGTAATAGATGAGGTGTGCATGCCATTAGGTAAAACAGCTGCATCAAGCTGAACATCAACAGTTACTGATGAGTTTGGTGCCACAGTTCCTGAAGTAGGTGTTACGGTAACAAAATCAGGGGTTCCGGCTCCAGGAAATCCGAATGCAGTAACCTCAGCATTACCAGGAAAGGCTCCAACTAGTTCAGTTGCTCCAGTTTCTGTATCAAGTATTCTTAATTCACCAGCACTACTACCATTGTTGTATGCAGATAAATAAACAATATCGGAAATTGGATCCCATGCCATACTTTGGGCATAGTTAGCATCAAAACCAGCTGCACCAACAAGGGTCATGTGACCATCAGTTTTATCAATCGAATAAATATTATCATCTAAATTTAGGCCCCATAAATTACCATCGCCATCACAGGCAATTGCAATCATAATACCAGGACCTATTTCGCCAATAAGTGTAGCATCACCTGTTGATAAATCCACTGTATGTAGCGAAGAGGCAGATGAGCCATCATAAGTAACTCCGTACATTATACCACTGGATTTATCACAAGCTAAGTCGGAAAAACCAATAGTAGCACCAATCGTCTCTAAATCACCGGTAGTTACATTTAATAGTTTTAGTTCTGTTGTTGCGTTATCAACAATATACATATGTTCCATATCATCTTTTCCAAAATCACCAGCATAAGCTGTGTACGAAACAGAACTTGATGTTAGATATGAAGTTGGATCATCTGTATCTATAGAAACAAAATAATCATTTGGGTAAACCTCATGAGCATATGCTGTGTTTTCTGCAAATTGCGAAACCGGAATTGATGAACTTGTTACTGAGCTTACAAAAGGAGCACGCTCTTTGGAATCGGCAGTAGTTCCCATTGGATATTCACCAGTAAAAGCCGGGATATGAACTGCTTGTTCAACAATAGCATTTTCAAAATCAAATAACAATTCCGCATTTCCGCTGTTGTGTATTGTTAGGGTTTCTGTTTTAACCGGGTCAATACTAACATCTATTGATGAATTAATAGTTTCAGGTTCCACAGAAATATCAGGAGCCTCATCAGTAGTAGCCATTACTGTGTTTGAAATTTCAGAAGTATTTCCAAAATAATCTGAAGATTTTACGGCAAAATAATAGGTAGTTGCTGGTGTTAAACCACTTACAACTATGGCTTCGGCAGTTCCAGGAGCCTGTGGCCCGGGAATTTCATACAACATTGCCTCATCAAAATTATCGGCAGTAATAGGTGTGGTTGAATACCTAAAATTGTAGTAAATAGCAGGATAGTTATCTGGTTGATCTGCAGGTGCTGTCCATGTAAAAGATACTGTTACAGCAGAAACATCAGAAATTGCCATATCCGTAATTGCATAAGGAGGCATCCCATCATCTTCAGCTAATGCCTTAAAGGCATTTAATCGACCAGCACCCCAGTCTTCTGCACCATCAAATGTTAAAGGGTCGGTTGAGTTTACAAGTCGCCCCCAAATTTGTCCAGGAGTAATGCCATCATCCTTAAATTTTGAAAGAATAAGGGCTGCCGTTCCGGAAACATGAGGACAAGCCATTGAGGTACCATTATATCCACCTGTGTAATTATCATTAGGAACAGTGCTGTAAATATTAACTGCTGGAGCGGCTAATTCAACCCAGGCACCATGATTGGAACTATTGTACTTATAATCATTATGGTCGGTACCTGCAACAGCCATAACAGGCTCATAATAACCAGGATACCATTCATTATCAGTTCCACTATTACCAGCAGCAAAAATCACTAACCCACCAGCCATAGGGCCAACCTGGTTGCCATTTTCATCGTACCCAGCTTCGGCAATAAAATAATCAATTGCATCCAAAACTGCTTGTTCATATGCCCCAGGACTCGTATAGCCCCAACTATTTTGCGATATAACCGAGCCATTATCAGCTGCATAGATATACGATGTTGGGAAACCACCACTTGTAGAGGCACCAAACACTTCGCATGACATTAGGCGTACACCATCATCGGCACCGGTTCCACCAGCAATACCCGACATACCAATTCCATTGTTGGTTTCAGCTGCAATTGTTCCTGCAACATGTGTTCCATGATTATCTGCATCAATAACACCTGTATTTTCAGCAAAGTTATAGCCATTTACATCATCTATATATCCATTACCATCATCATCAATTCCATTACCAGCTATTTCACCAGGGTTAACCCAGATATTACCGGCTAAATCTTCATGGTCGATGTCGATACCACCATCATGAAGTGAAACAATAACATCTGCACTACCGGTCTCTATTGCCCAGGCTTCTGGCAAATCAATATCTGCATCTACGGTTCCACCAGATTGCCCTGTATTATTGTAGTGCCATTGTTGACTATAGAGTGGATCATCCGTACCACCTGGAAGGGAGCCAAGTAGGCCCAAGTTCTGATTAGAAGCTTTTTTTATCCCTCTTGATTTTTTGTAAAGAAGCTCACTCATTTTAACATCGCTTGCTTTTGAGTAGTCATCTTTAGCAAGGCGAACATCTACACCTTCCTTAACGACTATTTCGTACCATAAGTGCAAACCATGTTTACGGTGTTTAGCTTCAAACTTTCCAGCATACGGGAATACCCTTCGCATTTTGGAGGCTTTGTACTTTTCATTCATTTTGTCTACCGACTCAATGCCTGTGCGTACTATACCATCAGCACTTTTTTGAATGGTCATGCTTTTGAGCTTTGCATCAGCAGATTCAGTAAATTTAATCCTTAAAACCCTCTCTTTGTATTGTGCATTTATGTTAAAAGCTGCAAACATAAACACAACCAATAAAAAAGTTTTTAATGGGGTAAATTGTTTTTTCATACTATTAAGATTTGTTTAACATGTTTATTTATTAAGTATTTTTGTGATTCTTGATTCTTTAGTGGGGTCCATCCCTTGCTAGAGTTGAGTAGATCATTGTTTAGGTTTATTTAGTGAATAATTATAAAAACATAGCGCTATGTAAAACACACATAACGTTAGAACAATTAACAATAACATTGTTCTTTGCCACAATCAGAAAACCTGGAGCCTTCTGAAAAAATAAGCTAAATTATTTTGCACCCACTAAAACGAAGCTAGTGCAACATAGGTGTAACTATATAAATAATTGAAAGGAGTCTGTCTATGGCCAAAACCTTTTAAATATGGTTAAGGCCAAAATTCACTTTTGAAACTGGAATTTTGCTATTGGTCTGTCGCTTTTGTGCGCAAGGAATTTATTTTTTCTGAGTAAGGGTTTAATCAACCCATTGCCCGGTTGGATTTTTGGTTTATTCATAACAAAAAGTAATGGTTAGTGAGTTCTTCAAATATCAGAATATTAAATTAAAAATCAAAGGTTTTTTTGATAAAAATATTCAACAGGAACGCAACATCCTCACAACCAACATAATACAATCATTCTTTTTAATAAAAAAAGCCTTACCACAAATGGTAAGGCTTCTAAATCATATAATTGAACGGTTTATTCAAGCTCTTCGGGCTCAGCAAAACTTTTATTGTATTGTTCCATGGCTTTTAAACTCATCCCCATGTTGGAGAAACCTCCATCGTGATATAAGTTTTGCATAGTAACTTTTCGGGTCAAATCTGAAAATAATGTAATACAATAGTCTGCACATTCATCAGCCGTAGCATTTCCTAAAGGTGACATTCTTTCCGTAAAATCCATTAAACCATCAAAACCTTTTACGCCACTACCTGCTGTAGTTTTTGTTGGTGATTGCGAAACAGTATTAATTCTGATTTTTTTATCCCTGCCATAAATATAGCCAAAACTTCTGCCAATTGATTCAAGAATTGACTTTGCGTCTGCCATATCGTTATAACCATATAATGTTCTTTGGGCAGCAATGTATGAAAGTGCCACTACCGAACCCCACATGTTTATGGCATCTTTTTTTCGGCAAACCTGCAACAATTTGTGGAATGACATTCCGGAAATATCCAGTGTTTTGGTGTAATAATTATAATCCAGGTCATCATAGGTGCGCCCTTTTCTAACATTGAGCGACATCCCAATAGAATGGAGTACAAAATCGACTTTTCCACCAAGCACTTCCATCGACTTTTCAACTAGGTTTTCCAAGTCGCTAACACTCGTTGCATCAGCAGGAATTATCTCGGCATTACATTTTTTTGCTAATTCATCCAACTCCCCAAATCGTAAAGCAATTGGAGTATTTGTAAGGGTAAAAGTAGCTCCCTCTTCATGAGCTTTTTCTGCAACTTTCCATGCGATTGAATCGGCATTAAGTGCCCCAAAAATTATCCCTTTTTTACCTTTTAATAAATTATACATAGTTATATTATTTGATCTAAAATTTCGGCAAAGATACAATTTTGGATTTAAGACATGAAAGTATTTTATTGCATTTTATCATTGAGCTCTTCAAGAATGTAGTCTTTCACTCTCTCCATCAGCCACTTAGGGGTAGATGTAGCCCCGCACACACCAATGCTATCATCCTGTTTAAACCATTCTTTTTTAAGTTCTTCAACAGAGGAAATGAAATAACTTCGTTCGTTAACACTTTTACAAAGACTGTATAGCGTTTTTGCATTGGAACTTTTGGTCCCACCTACAAAGATGATTACATCATTATTTTTCGAAAGTTCAACCAGGTTTTTATCCCTACCAGATACCTGACCACATGTAGTATGATTTATTTTAAAACCTTCAGCCCCCTCGTGCGCTTCAATTCTTCTTTCAAGCTCGGCTGCCAGTTTTTTATAAGAACTGCCTGGTTTGGTTGTTTGAGAAAACAATTTTACTGGTTTATCCAGGTCAATTTTGTCTAAATCGGCTTCATTTTCAACAACAATTGCATTATGCCCAATTTGGCCTGATAAGCCAATTACTTCAGGATGGTTTTTCTTTCCATAAATCACCACCTGGTTTTCGTCGTTTTCTTTTTTGGCTTTCACTACCCGTTTTTGAAACTTTAGCACAATTGGGCAGCTTGCATCAATTATTTTCACATTATTTTGTTTAGCAAGTTCATAGGTTTCTGGAGGTTCGCCATGTGCACGAATCAAAACCGTTTCTCCCTGCAATTCTTTCATCTGTTCATGGTCTATAGTTATCATTCCCATCTCTTCCAGGCGCTTCACCTCTTCATCGTTATGAACAATCTGCCCCAAACAATATACTTTTCCGTTTTTTTCGATTTCTTGTTCAGCTTTTTCAACCGCTAATTCCACTCCAAAACAAAAACCGGATTTTATGTCAACTTCTGCTTTCATGTTTTACTTGTTTCTGATTATTTGACATTAATGTCTTGGTTTTATAAACACACTATTTGCCAAGACTCGTAATTTCCTTAAATTTTGCGTAATTTTAGATCATTTCTGACTAATTTCCTATTCTTTAAGTTTATTGAATTTATATTGATTAACAATTAAAAGATGGTTTTGTTCTTTGTTTTTAACTAAATACGGTATAAAATAATGGCTATGAAAAAATTGATTTTTATCCTTGTAGTTTTATCCACCCAGTACATTTATGCCAATATGGCCTCCCCTATTATTCCGGGAACAATGACGGCCACACCATTTACCAGTCAATATATTGATATTCTGGGTGAAAAAATATTTATTCGAATAAATAAAAACCGCACTACTGCAAAATTCCAGATTGAATACCGGATTAGTTCTTCTGCTAATGGTCTGCAAATTCCATTGCTTTTTTATGCTGTTGACTACAATAAAGACTTTAAAGTATGGATAGACGGGAAAGAACTTCAAATAAAAAAACTGCCCAAGGAACTACAACTCAAAGACAGTATTTTGCTTTCCGATTTTCATTACTTATTTAGTACCACAGCCAAAGAAAATGCAGAGAATAGAACAATTAAAGTTAAAGATAAACCAGGTGTTAATTTTTATGTTAATGTGTACGACCTTCTTTTTTTTGAAACGAATATTACTGAAGGTAAACACATAATAAAGGTAGAATACGAAGCTTTTTCGGAAATAGATGGCAGTGGCTGGATAAACAGCTACAGTTATAGTTATTCACTTTCACCGGCCAAATACTGGAAATCATTTGGAGGCTTAGAATTAATAATTGATGCCAGTGCATGTGATAAAACGTTTACTTGCAACATGGGTAGGCCAAGCAATGGAAGTGTAGATTCAATTGCAAGTTGGAAATTTGCCAAGTTCCCAGACGAAGAATTAATACTGTTAAGATATGAGCCAAAAATTTCAACTTTTGCACAAACGTTGATCAACCTTTCGCCCGAAGGTATTGCAATAATTTTTGGACTCTTATTTATTGGCCTTCACCTGGCACTAATTGTTAACTACAGAAAAAAGAACCTTTCAGCCAGGTTTTCGAAACCCATGATAATTGGAAGCCTCTTGGTTCCTTTATTGTATTTGATAATTAACTACTATTCGTATTTCTTAATTGACAATTTTATTGATGATGCAAGTGGCAACCATGGTTATCTATTTTTAATTCTATTCTTTTATCCATTTTTATTGCCCTTCTATTGGTTGTTTATGTGGCTTGTTGATAGAATTTACAAAAGATCTAAAATCAGAAAACAAAGCAGTTAGACCAGGCTAATTTTAAAGCCCAAATCTTTCCTGAATAAGCTTCAGCACCCAGTCCAGCTGTTCAATCCGGGTTAGGTTGCTATTGTCCAGAACAATTGCATCAGCAGCCTTTCGCAAAGGGCTGTGTTCCCTGTTTTGGTCTATATAATCTCGTTTTTCAATGTTTTCAAGCACTTCTTCCAGGCTTACATCGTGGCCTTTGTTTATTAGCTCATCATACCTTCGTTGAGCTCTAACTTCGGAGCTGGCAGTCATAAAAATTTTAAGCTCAGCATCAGGAAAAACTACCGTTCCAATATCTCTTCCATCCATCACAATTCGCTTTGCTTTGCCCATTTTTTGCTGCAATTCAACCAGCTTTTTGCGAACAAAGTCTATTTCACTTATGTAACTCACCTTATCTGAGACCCTAATTGATCTGATTTCCGACTCAACATTCTCACCATTTAAGTAGCTTTCTTGTTTGCCCAGTTGATTATATTTAAACTCAATTGTAATTTCCTGAAGAGCTTGTTGTAATTTGAGCTTATCTATGTCTTTTCCATTTATTAAGCCTTTTCTCATTGCCAGTAAAGTAACCATTCGGTACATTGCCCCACTGTCAACGTAGGTATAACCAAGTTCTTTCGCAACTGCTTTTGCTACAGTACTTTTACCACATGATGAATGCCCGTCAAAAGCTATAATAATATCTTTAATTTTTAATGTCATGATAAAAAAATTGATAAAATAATTGCGGGCAAAGATAAATCATTCAAATCATCTTTCACATAATGAATGAAAATTAACTAGGGCCTGCTGAAAAAGTCAGAGGTGCATTAGCTACAAGTTTGCGAAGCGAAGATGTATAAGAATACTTCGAGCTGAAGCTAATGAAGTAGATGATGTGCCTCTGGCTAGCATAATAACCGTTCGTTTTTGTTACCTGAAGATAAACTTAATGCAAGGAAAAATTGCTGTTTTTTTAAAAACCTTTGCACTTTTTCATGTAGATGTTTAATTTTAATAGGCTTAGGCGTTTTTCAGCGAGCCCTAACTACTCAACTATGCACAATGGACAAACTGCTCTACAAGTTTTTTGATCAATTCATTTTTACCATACAAACGTTCACTTAAATCTTTATCTTCATATGATTTAAGTTTTTTAATAATACGGCTGATGGTGCCATTTGGAAAAACATTGTTCTTTTCAAACAGCTCCCTCAACCCATCAAGGCAATCAGCTGATTCACAGCAAGATTGAGGCAAACTTTTCAACTTTCCTAAAATAGCTTTATGGGCCTCATCAAAGATATTCACATTAACATACAATTCATTAGCAATTTTTAATGAATCCTCATTTAAAACGCCTTCCCTGGCTGCCACAATTAAACCGGCCATTAGATGATACAAATCAGCAGAACCATCAGGCACCCTGAACTCAATAGTCTGCTTGCCTGGTATATAAGGTATTTCTCCAATTTCCTGAGGGTTGGCATCTTTAATCATGCTGGTTTCTGCAACCCATCCCAGGGGT
>JBNKJW010000277.1:0-4830 GCA_050291445.1 Bacteroidales bacterium
ATAAGTTTTATTAAAATATTCAATTATCGACAGGCCTATTTTTCTAGTCGCTTGTAAAGGTACAAAAATTCCATGAAAAAGAATCTGTGGGATCGCCGCTCCAATAGCGACACCCACTATTCCCCAATATTGAACAAAAATAATACTTAACGAAAGATTTACAATTGAAACTAAGATAGCAGCATATGAATAAGCTTTTTGCAAAGATAATCCTTGCAATAGAGAATAACTTATCATCTGCGGCCCCATTATAAGTTGATTAACAAATAAAATTATTAATACCGTTTCACATAGCTCCCGATATTTAGGTCCAATCCATATTGCTATTAGTGATCCACCAAAGAAAACGACTCCAACAGAAAGTAAATTGGAAACCACTATCATTAATCTTGTTCCTGAAATATAAAGAGACCTGACAGATTGCATGTCTCCTGTTGACTCGATTTCACTGAATGCAGGAGTATAAGTTCGACTTATAGCTTGAACCATTTTTTTGGTATATTCAGCCAGGCTCCACGGGATGCTGTAATAGGTAACAGCTGAAGCAGTGAGAAAATAACCAATAACAAAAGCATCGCTATAATAAATAATTTGATTGGCTAGCATTGCCAAAAAAGAAAATTTGCTAAACCCCAAAATTTTATTCATCCATCCTTTATTAACTGCTGATAAGCTGATAGTCACCTCAGGATATTTGAAATGGGCATACATATAAAAAAGCACAATAGAAAAAATACTACCGGAAAGCGAGATATAACCCATGGCGATAAGATCATGTCCCTGTGAAAGGAAAATATAAAACATGGCGGCCTTATATACTGCAGAAAATATCTGAACAATGTTGATTATGTCATATCTTTGCAACCCACCAAAAAGGCCCCTGAAAAGATTGCCGATAATAAATATGCCTACGTCAAAAGAAACTATGATAATCAATAAGTAAACAATACCAACCAATTCATCATTATAATTAACAAATTTGACAACCGCCCAAGCCATTAAAGGGCTTATAACAATAACGATTGAACTCATGATGACAAACAAAACAAAAGCAGTAGCGATAATAGAATTGATACTTTCTGAATCCTTTTTTCCACTATATTTGGAAACGTAACGATTTACAGCTGATGAAAGACCTAAATCAAGCAGACTCATATATCCTGTAAAAGCAGCTGCAATCGACCAAATACCATACCTGGTATCCCCCAATGTATTAACAAGGAATGGAGTCAGGAAAAAAGCAATTAAGATTTGGCCAAATATTCCAAAATAATTAAACAGGATATTTAAGCTTATTTTTTTTGTAGGCATGATTAGGCTATAAAATACAAATGTATTTCCAATAAAATGATGAAATGAAATTATTCCGATTCATAAAGATTAAAGACTCAATCCAGAAATTAATAAAAAATTGAACCTATTACACTAATACTGTGTAATTCCTGTTAGAGCAATCTTGACATCGAAGAACTCAGTTCTTAGACAAAGCCTTGAATTTGTAGACTGCTAAGGATTTGTCAAAATTAATATATGCGATTTTATCAGAATTCAGCTCTAACAATTGCCTTTCTTCATCACTGACAGGGTAATATCGCTTTAAATTAGCAATAACCCAAGCATACCCTTTAGTATTGTTAATATGGGTGAATAATTGTTCATATCCCTTGATAGTGGGCACACCATTCCATAGAAAACATTTACCACCACAAGAAAGCACATCAACAGACTTGCCCTTCCGTAAATACATGTAGTCAATATCATGATCTAGATATTGATCAATAGCAGGAATAAAAGAAATGATCTGATCCCCAGGTTGGAAATTAATATCTATATAATTAGCCACAGATCTAAAATCAAGCCGAAGAAAGTATAAATCTGCCCGATACTGATTATATGCTACACGGTAATTATATTTTTGATCATCTATATTTAGCAGATGATCTATATAGAATGTCTCCGATAAGAACAGTAGTAATAGAGTAAAAGCAACTGTAATTTTATTTTTTAGAATACGAATATTAATCATTTCGTCGAATGATACAATTGCTGTTGAAAAAAAAATTAAGATCAACGGGTACAAGTAGAAGGTATATCGAGTAGTATGATAATTGGTTTTTAAAAGACTGGTGGCCATCACCAGGACGAGAAAAAGGGTGAATATAAAACCAGCGGCTTCGCTACCACGATCAAATTTTCGTATGAGCAGAATGAAAAAGTAAGCTATCAATGAAGAAAATAGAATAAGGCTGTGAACAGGCATAGCTTTAAACCAAGGCCAAGCTATAACATTCTTAATCCTGGGATAATTAAGGTAGTATTCAAATAATCCAGATAAACCTAAATCAGTTCGGATCAAAGCAAAAAAAGTCCAGTAAACACCCCAAGTCAATAGCAAAATAAATAAGCTAACAGATGTTTTATAAAAAATATCATTTTCTGGTTTAAAATTCCCCAAAATAAGAATTAATGGGATTAACAATCCCGCCATCATGAGCTGGTTTGAAAAAAGAGATATAACAAAACCCACAAATGCTAACTTTGGAAAGAAATTGAAAGCTTGAAACATCCTTATAAATCCAATTTTGTTGAGCACGATCAGGGTGATAAACAATGTGCATATATAAATTGCCCAAGCGACAACGCCCACATCCCACTCAAGAAAAACGAATTTTGGCAAATAAATTGGAAGCTTCTGAGCGAGTGTTGTAGAAGTTGTAACCACATCAATATTCGGAGCAGCATTTCTGAAATCGATCTTATAATAAAAAACAATCGAGATCAGTGTAAATATTGAAATGATAAGGTAGGTGCTGAAATTTTCGGGTTTTTTATAAATCAGAGCAAATAAAAGTGCTACCACCATAAATATTGATCCCGCATAAACTAAGGATCCAATAACAGTGAGATAAATTATATAATTGAGTTCCCTGACCCTGCCCTCCTGAAAATATTTAATCAGGAAGTATACCTCCCACATAAACACAAATTGGAAGGGGACGTACATCCGGGCAAAACGAGCGAATTCTATTTCCCAAAGCGAAAGCGAAAAAAACAAAACCGTCAAAATACCTACCTTCACACTGTGCATCCTTTTTCCGATTAGGTATATTGCTGGAATTGCCAATAAATTCAGAACCACAGGGACTATCCGTAGTGCAAACTCTGTATTTTGAAAAAGGAATGTGAAGGGCACGGTTATATACTGTATTAAAATCCCTCTGGTATAGTACCCTTCGCCTGTTGGAAAATTCGGTAAGCCATTTTCAGTTATGCTTAATATGGATTTTGCAAAATAGTATTCATCTATAGCAAAATCCCAAGTACCCAGTCCTTTTAATCTTAAGATGGCACCTATGATCATTAAAACGGAAACAATTAGCAGTGGGTTTCTATAAGTGACCATAAATTCAAAAAATCACTATCTCATCAATAATATTATTACAATCAAACCAACAGATTAACAGTATTCGTGTTGCCTTTGAAAAATTACGCTTAATCATTAAAAATTGATAATCAGAGTTATTCACAATTAAGATAAGTGTTAAATTATCGGTTTTCTTGTTGATTAGCTAAATTTTTAGAAATTTTAACATCTCCTTTTTTACTTTTGTATATCTTGAAAAAGATACCTGTCAACAGACCATAGACGCGTCCAATCAAATACAAAAAATCTACGCAATAGATCAACAGAACTGAATATCCAGGTTTGAGACCTCCGTAGCGTATGATTCTTTTTGTAGAAAAGATGGCAGGGGAAACTATTATTGTCGCAAGCGATATCAAAAAAATAACATCACTGAACAGAAAACCTACCGGCATAAAAACAATACTTGTCAGATAAAGCACGACAATGAATAAAACTTTGTCCCGGAATAAATCACCAAGTTTTTCTATGTAATCTGAAGCATGCCATTTTTGTCTATCTATAAAATCAGCAACGGTTGTGGGAAACCCTAGATGAGTAACATTAAGTCTTGTTGTAATGTTAATTTTATAGCCTTGATTAATTAATGAAGATGTTAAAGCACTATCTTCACCAGCATTTAAATTCTCATCAAAACCACCAATGTCTTCAAATACATTTCGCTTAATAAAAATACTAGCTCCTGAAAATGTATTCTGGAATACTGATGGAACCGAATCATTAAGCAACCAATATTTTTCTATCCAGCTAGGATCTTTTCTTAATTTAACCAGGCCCCCTACTGCGTCATAGGTTTGCAATTCGATCACACCTGCTTCAAGCCACTCTGGCTCTACGGTACAATCCGCATCCAAAAAAGCCACATACTCACCAATGTTGCTTTTTGATACTCCATAGTTACGAACTGCGCCAACCTTAACTTCAGGAAGACTATAAAGCTTAACAGCATATTCTTTAACGATCTCAGCTGATCTATCACTCGATCCATTATCAACAACAATAATCTCTAACTTATCTGTTGGGTAGTTAAGTGAGAATAGTGAATCAAGGCAATCTCTAATATATTTCTCCTCATTGAACAAGGGAATTATTATTGAAATGAACGGTTTAGATTGGATCATGAATTTTTATTTAGTGTAGGAAAATTATTTAGATGGCATAAACTATAGTCAGATTACATTATAACCTAAAAATCAAAATACTAAGGAACGGCATGATTTGCAACCAATTAGGCACAGATACTAATATACTCCATTACCATATTAGTTTTACACACACCCATGATTAAAACTTCATTAATGGGGAATAAATAAAATTTATCGAGAGTATAATGATTTGTGATCATTGCTGTCCCGTTAACTTTCACAGCAAGAGCAGTTGATTAATATCTGGATCGTTATCCCTTA
>JBNKJW010000278.1:0-21676 GCA_050291445.1 Bacteroidales bacterium
TGAATTCTACAGTTTGCTTTCCCGGAATATATGGAATTTCACCAATTTCCTGAGGGTTAGCGTCTTTAATCATACTGGTTTCGGCCACCCAACCTAATGGAACACGCACTAAAACAGAGCGGTTGGTATCGCCCCAGCAAATCATGGTAGGCGCTTCCTGATGTGGAACCAAACGAAGATAAGAGGTTGGAATGGTGTTCCCGAAAGCAGTTAAAGCCGGAGCTGCCTTTAATAACCCTGCTATCATCTTTTTTGCCACATCGCTCAACTTAAAATCCTCTATCATTTGGTTTTCACCATCTTTTTCAAGCATTAAATGAATATGAAGTCCACTGCCAGCTTTACCTACGGTAATTTTAGGAGCAAAGCTGATTTGTGCACCGTATTTTTGCCCCAACATACGAAGTATCCATTTAGAAATAATTAACTGATCAACAGCATCTTCTGCATCAACAGGCATAAATTCAATCTCGTGTTGCTCATAAGCAATTTCATCAACAGTAAAGTTTCCCACTTCTGAGTGACCGTATTTAATTTTGCCACCAGATTGAGCAATCATCTGCATGGCCTCAACACGAAGATTTTCCCAATTAGTAAAAGGAGCAGAAGTGTGATACCCCTTCTGGTCTTTAGCAGGATACAACTTCTGATTTTCGCTAATAATGTAATATTCCAGCTCGCCCATTGCTTTAAAAGTATAACCGGTTTTTTCTTTAAAATCATTGTGGGCTTTCTTTAAGATATATTCAGGGGCACTTTCAAGTGGCTGGCCATCTGAAGTATAAAAAGAGCATAGTATATCCAGTGTTGGTGATTCGGCAAAAGGGTTAACAAAGGCAGTTTTAAAACGTGGAATCACATACAAATCGCTTCGGCCAGCTTCAATATACGAAAACAAACTGGAGCCATCAACCCGCTCGCCGGTTGAAAGAATCGAATCAAGATAATCTTTGCTTGTAATTACAAAATTCAGGATTTTGAGTTTTCCATCTTCACCCACATACCTAAAGTTTAAAAGCTCAATATTATTTTCATCAATAAACTGGATAATATCGTGTTTGGTAAATTCATTTGCCGGTTTTTTTAAATACCTTACCAGCTTATTCGGATTTAATAATACTTCTCTTTCGTTCATAGTTTATTATTTCTATATTTAGAGTATAAGTTTACTTTTGTCAAATGTATAACAATTGAAAAAGGGAGTAAATGATAAAACTCAGTCAAAAAAATAAACATCATGTTCTTAAACCCCCATTATGCAATAGCATAATTCGATTAAGAGCAATTAACTGATTTAATGCTGAATAAAAATAAACCTATGTGGTTAAATCACTAAGTTGCTCTAAATTGGGATTAACCGGAGCTTGCCATTAGTTCTCTTTATTCCTAATGTCTAATCCCGGTTAAACATACCCGATGAAAAATGATAAAACTATATTTTCGCAAGCATATTATAACACCCTGTCATTTTGGAAAAAGAAAGAATAAGCAAAATAATCAAAGCCTCGTGGGTAGCCGTAATTGGTAATACTATATTGGCTGTTTTAAAAATTGTGGTGGGGCTAATTTCGGGTAGCCTTGCTGTGCTTGCTGATGGAATTGACTCAGCTAGCGATATCATTACTTCATTAATTACTTTGGTCACTGGCAAAATAATTTCAAAGCCACCTAATATTAAATACCCCTATGGTTATAGCAGAGCTGATACCATTGCAGCCAAGTTTTTATCTTTTGTGATTTTTTTTGCAGGTGCACAACTTGCTATTACTTCGGTTGAAAAATTAATTCAACCAACCGAAACCAAAATTCCTGAATTGATAGCCCTATATGTAACTGGCTTTTCAATTATTGGCAAATATTTATTGGCTCGTTACTTAAAGGTCAGAGGTGAAAAACTAGATAGTTTAATGCTTATTGCCAATGCCCGCAACATGCAAAATGACGTTTTAATTTCAGTTTCCGTTTTAACAGGTTTGTTATTTACAGTATTCCTAAAACTCCCCATTCTTGACAGTATTACAGCCTTATTTGTCAGTGTTTGGATTTTAAAGGTGTCTTACGAAATATTTAGTCAAACCAATGAAGAACTAATGGAAGCCAACTCAGACCCAGAGGTATATAAACGAATATTTAAGGCGGTGAGTAAAATACAACATGCTTTTAACCCACACCGCCTGCGTGCCAGAAAGCTTGGCAACCTTATGATTGTTGAACTGGACATAGAAGTAGATGCTAACATGACTGTAAAAGAATCACATATGATTGCGATGGAGGTTGAAGACGAAATAAAAGAAGCCATTCCTAAGGTGTATGATGTATTGGTTCATGTTGAGCCTTTGGGTAATGAAGAAGAGGAAAAATTTGGGCTGACTCAAGAGGACATTCATAAATTAGATCGTTTGTAGTTTTGTTATATAATTCAACTTTTTTCAACTTTTAATATTCCTAACCAATGTTTCAATAATTCAAAAAATTAAGTATATTTATTCCAAAATCAACCAAATCTAAACAATTCGTTACTCAATGGGCATTTTAGACAGGTTTTTATCAAAAAAGAAAAAAGAAGATAGCTCGCTTGCCGAGGAACCTGACATATTGTTTGGAAAATATACCGATAGGAACAAAACTAAAGGGCAATATGAAAGTTGGGATAAATCAATCAACTTATTTAAGGACAAAAAGTACATAGCCTCTTACTACGAATTTTTCAATTATTTAAAAGACGATAAAACTGAAAATGTTCAGTTTGAAAAAAACGGAAGCCGTATCAACTTCTCCTTTTTCCAGGGGTCAAAAGTAATACACGGCACTTTAAATGAGCGAGAGGTGCAAGCCGAGGCTGAAGTAGCCAGATTCCATGAACAAAACATGGCAGTTATGCGCAAGCTGCTTAAAGAAAACTACTATTTGTATTTTAGTAAATTCGCTGTAAAAAATGATGTTTACACCATCAAATACTTCTCACCAGTTGAAGACGCACAGCCTTCGAGTTTTTATTATGCGCTTAAAGAAATAGCCACTGAAGCTGATATGTGGGACGATGTTCTGGTCGAAGAATTCCCTGAGGTTGAAGCAATTAACATCGAGCACATTGAAGAAATCAATGAACATGAAAAACAAGCTAAACTCACCTGGTTTAGAAATTGGATTAATGAAGCACTAACTAAAGTTGAAGAACTTGACTCAGCCAAGTTTACGGGTGCCATTGCCTATTACCTTCTTAACCTTACCTTTAAAATTTATCATCTTTTGTCTCCCGAAGGAACTTTACTGGATGACATACGGTTTATTCAAAGTATATTCTACAAAAAAGACAACAAAAGCCTGGATGAAAAGGAAGCTGCCATGATTGAAGAATACAAAAGGCTGGTCAGCAAACCTGACGATGAAATTGTAAAATCGTTTTACAGGGTTAAAGCAACCTTTGCTGTTGTTGCCCCTACTAATCACGAAACCGTATCGGCCTTTATGAATTCAGAACTTGAAAAAGCCAAATCGTATATCGAAAATAATTATCTGGATATTGTTGAAGAAATATGCAAATATGCTGTCTATTTTTCAAGTTATTCTTACGGGATGCCAGCTGTGGCAAATGAAATTTTAATGGTCTTCTGGAGAGTTTTTAACCCGGTTTTTTTTGCTGATTTAGGGTTTAAGCAAAGCTTTTTTAACACCAACACCAACACAATTGATAAAGAAAATGTTGTTAAAAGGATAGAGCATATTTTAAGCCATTCGAAAAAAAGGTACCCAATGGGTCAATTTAATGTGGATAAACTTGATTTTTCAAGCAAACTAGACTTTGCCGTGAGTTTTATTGGTCAGTTTCAGCAACTAAAATACGATTAATACTATGCCCGACCTATACGAAAACTTTAAAGACGCAGTTATACAAATAGCCACCCCCTGGGGCTCTGGCACAGGATTTTACTTACACGACAACGATTTAATTGTAACCAACAGACATGTAACAAACGGCACACGTGAGGTAGTAATTAGTGGCAGTAACTTCCCTAAAACCATATCAAAGGTAGTTTTTTCTGATCCTGCCTATGATTTAGCCTTTCTTGAAGCTCCTTCAAACATTAATCTTTCAAAAATTAGTTTGGGCGAAATTGAAGAGGTTAATGATGGTGATGAAATTATTGCCATTGGCCACCCTTATGGTTTAAAATTTACCGCTACACGTGGAATTGTATCAAAAGCTAAACGCAACTGGAACGGAAAGGACTACATTCAGATTGATGCCGCTATTAACCCTGGTAACAGCGGGGGCCCTTTAATTGATGAGGAAGAAAAAGTAATTGGTGTTAATACTTTTATTACTTCAGAGGGTGCCAACCTGGGGTTTGCACTGCCTGTAAACAGCCTTAAACAATCGTTAAAAGATTACGATGCTTACAAAGGGCAATTTGCCATTCGTTGCCTGTCATGCTCAAACATTGTCACCCAAGAGCAGGTAACAAATTATTACTGCCCAAGTTGTGGCGAAGAAATCCCAAAAGAAGAATTTGATGGCAAAAAATATGTCCCTTCGCTAACTGGCAGAAAAATTGAGGAAATTATTACCAAATTAAATTACGATGTAAGAATAGCCCGCGTGGGCCATAATTTATGGGAAATAGAAGAAGGCAGTGCTATTATTAGAATAATTTACAACCATGAAACTGCCCACGTACTGGCCTATGCCGTTTTATGCAAGTTGCCCAAACAAAATATCAGTGCTATTTATGAGTATTTACTTAAAGAAAACAACTACCTCAAAGGACTCTCTTTCAGCACAATACAGCAAGACATTATTTTATCAATGATGCATATTTATGAAGAAGATCTGCACATTGAAACGGGTGCCCACCTGTTAAAATCATTAATTTATAAAGCAGATGAATATGATGATACTTTGATTGATATGGGGGCGCTTCCATTGAGTAATGAGGATTAAAACCAGCAGTTACGCAACAATTTTATCAAAAAACGTGTTTAGTTAGAAATGAATTTGATACTTTTGTAAAGTATAGTTTTCATTTTCAATTTTCAATTTTCAATTTTCAATTAACTTAAATATATTATAATGAAAAACTCAAGAATAGCGTTAAAGACAAGTTTTATTGTTGTATTATTTGCCAGTCTCATTCTCTCTTTTCCGGCATGCAACAGAAATGAACAAGCTTTACCCGAAACTGATTCGGTTAGGCTGGCAATAGAAATGGTTTATGATTACACAACTACATCGTATTTGTGGGAAGAATATGTCCCTGGTGGTATTGATATAAATTCTTACAGCGATCCTTACAACTTGTTTGAAGACATGCGTTACAAGCCCTATGACAGGTGGTCTGGTGTAACTGATGACTATACCGGAATGATGGCTAGTTTGACAAGTGGTGTAAGAAAAGCTTCTGGATTCAGAGCCCAGCGCATGAGTTATAATGGGGGCAGCAACATTTACCTGGCAGTTGAGTTTGTTTATGAAGATGGCACAGCCTATGCTGCAGGGCTTCGACGAGGTGACATTATTATTTCAATTGATGGCACAAAGCTTACAGAAAACAATTATTCTGAATTGCTAGGCCAGGATAACCTTGCATTAGGAATGGGTGAATTGCAGGGTGAACAGATTGTTGATTTAAGCAAAACAATTAATGTAACTAAAGTAGAACAATCTTTCAACCCGATTCTGCAATCTAAAATTATTGAAACGGGTGGAAAAAAAATCGGTTACTTCTTATACGACCAGTTTATACCTGATTATGAAACTGAGCTAGTGAATGTATTTCAAGACTTTAATAGTCAGGGAATTGATGAGTTGGTACTTGATCTAAGATACAATCCAGGAGGTTATGCAAACACTTGTGCTTTGTTGGCTAGTATGATTGTACCAGCCATTCAGCAGAGTGGGGTCTTCCTAACCCAACAATGGAACGCTGGCTTTACTGAATATTTTGAATCTCTGCCAAATAATGAAGGTGATAACTACCTCTTTTTGAATTTCCCAACACCTGACGTTAACTTAAACATGAATAAGGTATATGTTCTTACTTCATCGGGTAGTGCATCGGCTAGCGAGGCGATTATTTGCGGACTTAAACCATATATGAATGTTACTTTGATTGGCGAAACCACTCATGGAAAATATACCGGAGCAATACCTTTTGGCGACACAGAGGAACCTGCAAGACATAATTGGGGCATCTACCTGGTAGTTAATCGCTATGCCAACGTTGATGGTTTAACCGATTTTGTGGACGGTTTCACTCCAGATTATGCCGTACAGGATGATTACACAACTCCACTTGGTGATGTAACTGAACCGCTTTTGGCAAAAGCTATTGAATTAATTACAGGAGTTGTTAAAAAATCAACTTATCAGCTTCCTGAACAATTTGAGCCACAAGGACCAATTTACGACACACCTTTGGAAGAAGAAGGAATGATGACTTTTGAAAACTTTAAGCATTTGAAAAAATAGTTGAATTTTAAGAGGTTGTCTTAAAACTAGATTTTGGTTGCTGTACTTCGGCAAGCTTGGTTACTGAGCCTGTCGTAGTACAGCAACCAAGTTTATCAAAGCGTGTATTGATTATCAGAAAGTTACACATGCCGAAGTGCTCAATGTCCAATAATTTAATGACTTTCACCTATGGTGAGAGCTTCGCCGTTGAGACAGCCTCTATATTGTTATCATTTATAATGCCTTAATAACCTGAGTTCGATTAAAAATATTCACACAGTTTGAATTAATTTTTAGCACATATCTAGTATAATTCCGAATTTCTGTGTTGAATATTTTATGTCGAACTCAGGTTAATACATTAACTCAAAGGCACTCCGATAAGCACCAATCTCATTCACATAATCAAGCAGACTACTGTAAAATGGATGTTGCCCTATTGTTGCGCTGTCGCCAAAAATCACTATTTTTTTTCGGGCTCGGGTCATGGCAACATTCA
Source organism: Bacteroidales bacterium (assembly GCA_050291445.1). Lineage (GTDB taxonomy): Bacteria > Bacteroidota > Bacteroidia > Bacteroidales > NBLH01 > NBLH01. The sequence goes on from JBNKJW010000278.1 coordinate 6,951, forward strand.
TCCGGCGGGTATCTGCCAAAAAACCAATTTCACCATTATCGTTGCTGCGTACAAGGCTAATGTAAATAATATCGCGCTCCTGTCCCTGAAAAGAATCAACCGTATTAATCGATAACTTTGCTTTTATTTCTTCCGAAAAAGAATCATCACTTTTCATCTTTTCATTAAGCAATGTGGTTTGCGCCTTGTAAGGTGAAATAATACCAATATCATTAAGATTATCAAGTCTACTATTTTGCTCTATTTCAGCAATATAAGCATTAAAATGTTTTAAAAGCAAATCGGCTTCTTCAGTATTAAAAGAACTTAAAGTTTCTTTATCAACCTGTTCATAAAAGCCACACCCTGCAGTATCAATAAATTCGACCGGTTTATCATTTTCAAAAATCTTCCAATCACAAACATTTTTGTTAGCAATCAACTGATTATCATAAAAATAACCACTCGAAAAGTCCATAATAGCTTTGTTCATCCTGTACTGCTCTTTCAGCATTACATCAGCGCTGTTGTTTTTTATTGCTTTTTCAAATAAGGTAACTTCCAGTCCTTGTTTGGCAGCCTCAAATGATTTAATAGTTGGGGGCAACTGGTGATGATCGCCGGCAAAAACCACCCGCTCCGATTTAAGAATAGGTATCCATGCGGCAGGCTCCATGGCTTGCGCAGCTTCGTCAATAAATACGGTTTTAAATTGCATGTTGTTCAATGCCTGATTATTTGCACCAACCAGTGTGCAGGCAATCACCCGGGCATTACTTGTCAGGTCGCGAGTAATGTAAAAAGTTAATTGCTCTGCCTCGTGTCTTAGTTTCCTGGCCTCTTTGTAGAGCAAATCGCGCTGTTTTTTTTCGGCATAGCCAAAGTTCCGTTTGTATTTGCCTGCCATTTTTCTGAGCTCTTCAGCCTGGCGTTTTATAAACTTTAAATCTTTGTACGAGGCATGATGGGCAATTTTTGCATCCAATGTAGCACTTAAGATGTTTTCAGTTACTCTGGCAGGATGGCCAATTCGAATCACCTCAACGTTTTTCTCATCCAATTTTTCAACCAATAAATCAACTGCTGCATTACTTGGTGCACATACCAACAATTGCTCTTCAGTTTTTAGCACTTCTAAAATGGAATGGATTAAAGTGGTGGTTTTTCCGGTGCCCGGAGGGCCATGCACAATAGCTAAATCTTTGGCACCAAGAACCAGGTTAAGTGACTGGTTTTGACTCTCGTTTAATTGGTCAATTTTAACATTTTCATGTTCTTCAAAAACAGCTTCAGTGCCACCTAACAAAACCCTTGCTAAATAGCTTGCCCTGTCAATTTCAAATTTTTCAAGCTGCTTTAGGGTTTTGCTCATTTCAAGGTAAGAGTTTTCATCAAAAAGCAGTTGTATCCCAAGCTTGCCATCACCTATCCAATCAGGAAAGTTATCACAATTGAGTGTGATGACCATTTCGTGCTCCCGCACATAATTAACTACTGCATTAACTGAATCCTCATCCTCTTTGTTACGACCAGCGTTTGAAAAAAGGCTCACTAATTTCCCGGATTGGAACAGGTGCGAATCTTTGTGCTCGGCAAACCTTGAAACTTTCACCAACAAACGCTCACCACTGTCAAAACGAGTTTTTTCAAGCAGTACCGGATACCAGCAAACCCCTGATTTTCGTCGCTCAACTAGCGATGTGTTCGTCATTTTGCTTTTGTACAACGCCAAATCAGCTGCTTTTTCCTTTTTTAGCAGTTCTGAGAGTTTCTTAAAATGATTTTGTAAAGCTTTTCTGTCCATTCTCTATAATTCGCCAAAGGTAGATAAATGTGTTACTTATTTAGCATCCAAAGTACTGTAAACTTAAAGACTCTGCAAAAAATATTTTTAAACCTTTAAGCAAAATAAATGCAGGAATATATGACTAAACACTCCCATCGGTTTCCGTACCAGATAGCCCATTTTCCCAGTCAATACTCCAATTGACTTTTTACTACCCCAAATATATTCATCACTAGTATTAAGTCAAATTTGATTTTTCTGGTAAATTAGCCAGGTGAAAACACCTGACAAGTGCACCAGAAATATCAAATTTGCACTTTAACATTTGTTAACGGCGAGTTACAAACCCGAATGGACTATCTGTAAAGAGTCAGGCTTAAAACATGTTTTACAACACATAGTGATTATTTGGATATTTAATTCATTTAGCAGGTGTGGTTTATTGTAGATAAGTTAATGACCACTTATCTTAAAAAACCTACCACTTATTGCCAAATTCCTTCCACCCCTTAAAAAAATGTTGCATATATAGGCAGTATTTTTTATGTTTGCCCGATAAAATTATTAACCTATAAACCAATTACCTGTTAACCTTTGCAGCTGAGATTCCTATACTACATAGCCATATATCTTATTGCGTTTGTTAAAATGGTTAATGTTCGTTGGTTAAAAATTAGTTAACCCAAAATTTAGAGTCTATGCATAAACCACCATTCTGCTCCTTACATATCAATTATTTAATTATCAGGTCTTTTATTATGTGTTTGTAATAGAAACAGTACCATTCCTTCCATAAACAAGGTTGGCAAATGCCCTTTTTAGCGTATTGGTAAACTAGATGAATAATTATTATTGTAACAAGATAAAACGCGCTTTTTACGCAAAAAATATTTAAAATAACTATTGATAATCTTAATTTTTTAGCAATGAAAAAACTGCCCCTCATAATATTAGTGTGCATATTATACGCCAGCCAAACAATTTGTGCCCAAAACCTTAAACCCGATAGTATATTTAACTGGGGAAAATCGGGCTGGGAACTTCCTGCCGATATGATATCTGACGACGAAGGGAATTTTTATATTGCCGGCAGCTTTTCAGAAAAGATGTCACTGGGTATCCAAATGCTTGAGTCCATAGGGAAATATGATATTTTTTTGGCCAAATTTAGCCCCGATATGCAATTGATTTGGGCCAAAAACATAGGCGGCCTGGAAGATGACAATGCTTATTCATTACTGTTTTCGGACAACAAACTTTATCTGGCTGGTAGTTTCCGCAAGCAAATCGATTTTAACAATGGGGCCATAAGCCTTAAGGGCAAAGGCCTTACCGATGTTTTCCTGGCACAGATGGATGGCAATGGCCAGATAAAATGGGCAAAGGCTTTTAGCAGCAGTGCACCTGCCCAGAAAGCATTCCTGCAGGCAGATAGCACTGGAAATGTATGGATAGCTGGCACCTATACCAAACCCATAGAAGCAGGCGGAATGTTGATTAGCAATGGTGATAAAAAAGGAATTTACCTGGCAGGCTTTAATGCAGCAGGAGGTTTGTTGCAGGGGAGCCATTTTAGCAGCAATGCCGAAATAAGCCTCAATGGCTTTAGCATGGATAAAAAAGACAATTTTTATTTTGCCGGCTCATTTACCGAAAATATAGAAATACTGGGGCAAAGCCTGAACTCGAATGGGAAAAGCGATGGTTTTGTAGCCAAATTGAACAACGAAGTAAAGCTACAATGGCTTAAAAACCCGGGAGGGGCCTACGACGACGAAATCAAGGGCCTCGACTTGGATGCCAAAGGCAATGCATATGCGGTTGGGGAATTTAAATATTCGATAGAACTTGACAAGACCTATACTGCACCACAAAATACTGATGCCTTTATAATAAAATACAGTCCTGATGGTAAATTGTGCTGGAGCAACCAATTGGGCACCAATGGCGAATCATACAACACAGCAACCCAAATTGAAATGGCCACAAATGGAAAGTTCTATGTAAGCGGGGCATTTAAGGGCAAAATACAAAACACACCAGAGGTAAAATCGCTGGGCAACAGCAAAAATGCCTTTCTTGCCAGGTTCAACACCGATGGTAACCGTGAATGGATACTGGGCACCGGCTCGCAAAACGAAAACAAGCTTTGGATTAGGCAAAACACAAAAACAGAAGGCCTGTTTATCAGTGGATATTTTAGCGAAACCTTTAAATTGGGCGATTTTGAGATTAAAAACCAGAACTTTAAAGACATTTTCTTTGGCAGCCTGGTAGATTGTGACCTGGCAACAAAAGTAACCCTGGGAAACGACACCATGCTTTGCGGCGGATTAGAATTAAAGGCCAAAGGCGAATTCCCTTATTATTTATGGAGTAACGAGCAAACCGGCAATTCGATAGAGCCGTTAAAAACAGGGGACTACTGGGTGATGGCCACTGATAAATATGGATGCCAGTCGGCAGATACCATAAAAGTACACTTACTTCCTTTACCTAAAATTGATTTGGGCAATGATACCAGCATTTGCCAGGGACAAATCAAAACCATTGATGCAAAACCAGGTTTTACGGCTTACCTGTGGGACAATGGCAGCAAAAAATTAAAGCGCAACCTGGACGAAACAGGAGATTATTGGCTAAAAATAACCGACTCGCTGGGCTGCATGGCTACAGATACCTTTAAACTGCTAGTAAACTCCCTGCCCGAATTTGAACTGGGTAAAAATATAGAATTGCCAGCAAACCAGGTACTCAACTTAAAGCCAATGCTCTACGAAGGCGATTACGAATATCTCTGGAGCACTGGCTACACCGGCAACGAACTAAAAATGCCCATGAAACTGTTTACTAGCCCCACCACTATAAGCCTGACTGTTGTGGACCAAAACCAATGCAGCTATACAGACGAGTTGCTGGTAAGCCAGGGGGGAAATAGTGCATGGGCTTCGGATACGAATATGGATAATCTTGACAACGGGTATAAAATTTATCCCAATCCCAGCAAGGGCAGGTTCCATATATCTTCGGAATTAACCATACAGACTAAGCAGATTGATATTTATAGCCCGGCTGGAATACTGGTAAAGAGGTTGGAAAATGTGCAATTTTATCCGGTTGAGGTGGATTTGGGTGGACAGGTAAAAGGAACCTATTTGATTAAATTGCAGGATGAAGATGGTATTAAAGAGTTTAAAGTAGTGATGGAATAATTAAATAAAATTTGATATATGAGAAGATTAATTATAATATGTATAACCCTTGTCTACAACTTTTTTCTATTTGGGCAAGCACCACAATTACCAACAGTAATACCTCCTTCACCCCAGGCACAGGAATTTATAAAGTATATTGATTATCCGGTAAATCTTTCCTCTGGGCTGCCGGAAATAAATGTGCCAATTTATACTATAAAATCTAAAGAACTTAGCCTGCCTATATCCATTAGCTATCATGCTTCAGGTTTAAAACCAAATGAGGATGAAAGTGGGATCATTGGTTTAGGTTGGCATTTAAATGCGGGAGGTATAATATCCAGGTCAATTATTGGAAAACCAGATGAAAAAGTTTGGAATCAATTAATTCCACAAGAAACCGATTTTACAAGTACTACGGATGAACTTGTTGCCGATCCTGATGCAAATATTCTCGATAATTTAGTAAGAGGGTACAAAGAATCTTCACCAGATATATTTAGCTACAGTCTTCCTGGTACTTCGGGAAAGTTTATTTTGAAAAGGAGCAGCTTATTGAGTGAATTTCTAGCCCCTGTTCTATTACCTTTTAATCCGATAAAAATTACACCTAACCTAACCTCCTCAGTATTAGATAAATTTGAAGTTGTTGATAAAAATGGGGTTTTTTACCGATTTGGAAAATCAATATCTACCGGCAATACTGACGTGGAAATATATTATGATATGAATGATGTTAATAAAAACGGAACCACATCGTGGTTATTGACAGAAATTATTTCAGCTGACAAATCCGATACAATTTCTTTCGAATACAATGGGGTACAAAGTTACGATGATTTGGCCGGGTTGTTAAACTATATGCAAAAATCACACCGTACATTTAGAAAAACTAGACGTGAGACTAATGGTGGTACAGCAGGTGATTGGCCTTCCCCATTATTAAGTGGTGGACCAAGTAGTTCATTTTTGTATTATTCATATACTCAACGAAAAATTACTAAAATAAAATTCAAGCAAGGCGAAGTCAGGTTTATTTATAAGAGCAATATATATCCAAATCAATTGTTGGATTATATTGAAATTTATTCAAAAACATCAACTTCGCCACTTCAAACCATTAAACTTACACAAACAAAATATCATAATACTCCAGGCCTGTTCAACTGGAATAAACTGGATGAGCTAGGTTATTACGATGCAAATAATACTTTTATAAAAAAATATTCTTTCAAATACAATCAATCAAAAGTATTTCCGTCAATAGATGATCCTATATCCAAAGAGACATATTCTGTAGATTTCTGGGGATTTTACAACGGCGCTTCAAACAGCGATGGCACACTGCCAGCATTCTATTCCAATAACCTATTTGGCATAGCTGACCGAAACCCAAATGAAAATTATGCAATGGCAGGAATATTAAATCAAATCACTTATCCAACGGGTGGTATATGGACATTTGAATATGAAGGAAATAAGGTAAATAGAGCTATTGGGGGGCTAAGGGTGAAAACAATTACACATAAAACTGGCGTACAGGATACGAAAAGGTCTTTTGCTTATGCCGGTACCAGCATACCTATTAGTATGGAGTATTTTATGAATAATTCAATATCTGTTTATCAATCGAATTTACGGAACCCACCAACACTAGTAGTGTACAACTCCACAGCCTCATCTAATCCAAGTATTAATATTAATACTTTAAATGGACGCCCTGTTTTATATACGACAGTAACAGAGTATGACGGGGACATAACGACTAATAATGGATGGATTGAACATAAATTCGATAATTCGTTTGTTAAAGCCCATGTATCCTATCATCATTCGTCAATTAGAATAGGATTCCCCTTGGGAAATGGTACAACACATATGCCATACCCTGTATTTTATAGGAATTTGATTTTGGGCAATATTTTTGAAAACGAAACAATTATTTACGATAAATCAGGTAACCCTTTAAAAAAGACACTCAAATCTTATTCGCACAACCTAATCCAACGGTCAAATGGGTTTACAGTAAACAGATTGGTAACTTCCTCAATTCCAGGTTCTACAGGAACCGCATTACGTGACAAAGTATATTTTTACAATTTTTATAATTACAATATCGATCAACTATCGCAGCACCTGGATTCAGAAACCACCTATGATTACCCCGATAATTCAGGACAGGCAGTAACTACTACAAGTTCTTATAAATATAATAGCAACAACCTGCCAATTTCACAAATTACTGATAAGAGTAATGGAGAGAAAATGAAAATTACATTTACCTACCCTACAGAGGAATCGTGTACTAACTGTCCTACTTTATTAAGTAATCATATTTTGACACCTGTGATAAATAGAAAAAACTATTTAAAAACAGGAAGTAACGAACAGTTGCTCCATACCCTTCATACGAATTATAACAATTTGGGAAAACCATTGTTGGTGCAAGCATCTACCATGACAAACCCTTTACAAAACGAAGTTATTTACAGTTACGATAATAATACTCAAAATATATCAACCGTAAATAAGGCAAACAACCTTAAAACAACCTACCTCTGGGGCTACAACAAAACCCTGCCCATAGCAAAAGTTGACAACTCTGCACTCACAAGCACCGATGTTCAAAAGACCGGTACCAGGGTTGTAACAGATGTTATTCCGGCAGGTAATAATAGTTTAGTTGGTAGTTTTGTTCTTTCTTCGGCTTATGACAATATCACCTTATCAATTACTTATAATAATCTGGCCGGTTATCCGGTTAAAATAAAACTCGATGATAATTATATAGAAAACACTTCGTTTAGCCCATATAGCTCTACAGTAACCAGAAATGTTTCTATTGGCCAGCTGTCTAAAGGGTCTCATCGTTTTTATGCCGAAGTATCTGGAACTATTCCGAGTAATGCTACTGTAAATATGTCGGTTAAAGCAAGCAAAACAATTACATACAGCTATACAGAAACATACACCCTTCCATTTCACACCAGTTTTGAAGAAGATAACACCAACATTAATACCAGTTATTTCAAAACCGGGGAGCAGTGCCACACCGGAAGTTATAAATTACAAATACCACCAATCACTGGCGAAAATAAGCAACTGGTTGTTTCGTTCTGGCGAAAGGCCACAAGTTCATCAGACTGGGAGTATGTTGAAGAAACCTTTACTGCCGGAGGTAGTTTAACAACAAAAACCATTGGCTCGGGATATGCCTATATTGATGAAGTGCGAGCATATCCTGACAATGCCGCAATGACGACCTACACCTATGCCCCTCTTGTAGGCATCACCTCCCAAACCGGTCCCAATGGACAAAGCACTTATTACGAATACGACACCTTTGGCCGGTTAAAACGAATCAAAGATAATGATGGTAAAATCCTGAAGGTCTATGATTATCATTACAAACAATGACAAGCTTAAATTTTTATTTTAAAACCCAGGCTAAATAACTTTTATGGAAACATCCAACATGAAAAAATCATTGCTCTTTAAATTATTAATAATTTGTTTATTACTAATCCCAAATTTTTCAATTTTTGCATTAAAAGGGCCAACCTCAGTTTGTGTCGGTTCAAATTGCACCTATACGGTATCGGGCTCAACCGCAAGTTCCGGCTATACCTGGATGATACCCTCAAATGCAACGGTTATATCCGGAGCAGGTTCAAAATCTATTACAATCAGGTTTAATTCTGCCGGAACCGGAATCCCGCTTGTTGTTGTTTATAATAATGGAACTAGCGAAGGGTTAGCAATTACAGCATATAAAAAACCATCTTCAGCCGGGTCAATCAGCGGTAAAACCAAGGTTTGCCGCGGAGAAACAGGGGTAACATACAAACTCAATCAAAGCGGCTCTGCAATGCCATACGTATGGATTCCTCCCAGAGGAGCTTCAATAGTAGGTTCGTCAAATAAAAAACAGGTAACAATAAATTTTTCAAGTTCATTTGCGGGTGGGACCCTGTCTTGCTTTGGAGTTTATGGACCATGTGGCACCAGCCCTAAAGCGAGCATAAATATTTCAACAACAGGAGGTGCAACTCCTTCAGCAGCTGGTACAATTACGGGTACCCCCACGGTATGTGCAGGCCAAACAGCTATAAACTATAGTGTCCCGGCAATTGCCAATGCAACAGGCTATACCTGGACATTGCCAGCAGGTGCAAGTATAACTGCCGGAAACAATACTCGTAGTATAACAGTAGCTTTTTCCCAAAGTGCATCAAATGGTAATGTAACTGTTAAGGGCACAAATTCATGTAATAGTGGAACGGTGAGCCCAAACTATGCAATAATAGTTTTCCCAACCAGCATAGGAGGAAAAGTTAATGATTCAAAATACATTTGTTCAGATTCCACTAGTGGCAAACTTACACTTAGCGGATATACCGGATCAATCATAAAATGGCAAAGTTCTGTCAATGACGGAACAAGCTGGACTGATATTACCAATATGTCGAGCACCTATACATCAGGAGCCCTTAGCAAGACAACATGGTTCAGGGCGGTGGTAAAGAGCGGCCCATGTTCGGTGGCTTATTCAAACCATGCTGTCATCAAGATATTCCCGCCCATCAGAGGAGGGGCAGTTTCGGGTACAAAAACCATTTGTTCGGGCTCCAATAGTGGCACACTTAAGCTTAGCGGACATAATTATGTAGTAAAAAAATGGCAGAGTTCAGTCAATAACGGAAAAAGTTGGACCGATATTTCAAATACAGCGCTTACCTATACATCAGGTGCCCTTAGCCAGACAACATGGTTCAGGGCTGTGGTTATCGGTCCATACCCACAGGTTTATTCCAGCCATGCTACCATCACCGTAAACCCATTGCCCACTATTAGCATATCGGCCAGCCCCGGCTTCAACGTAGATTATGGTACCAATGTAAGCCTTACTGCATCTGGTGCTTCACGCTATGTTTGGTCACCAGGCGGTTCTACACTAAACCCCCTGCCTTTGGGCACACCTTCGGCACCAATAACTTATACAGTAACTGGCACTGACGCAAAAGGTTGTCGTTCTACACAATCGGCCAATGTATATGTAAATATGAAACTGAATATAAACTACACCAGGCCCAACCTCTCAGTTAGTGCAAAATATGGTTCAGGGGGTTACCAGTATTCGTGGAATAATGGAACAACTAGCCCAAACCTGAAGGTGACAAAAAACGGAACATATACCGCAACTGTTACCGATGCCACAGGACATTCCAAATCTTTAAGCTATTATGTTTCGGATATTGGCGATTTTAACCAGAATTATATAAAAACAACAACACCTCAAATAGAAGGCCTCATCATTGCTCCGGAAAAAGAGTGCCTTATCACTTACCAGTATTTCGACGGACTTGGCCGCCCCATGCAAGTTGTTTCAAAGGAGGCAAGTCCAAAGAAAAAAGACATTGTTCAGATAATCGACTATGATAATTTTGGACGGGAAAAGGTTAAATATATGCCATTTGCAACTTTAAACAATGGCGGGTATATTAATACGGCTACGGCCAAAGCCAGAAATACTGCTTTTTACAGTTCATTGTTCCCTGGTGAAGACCGTAAATTTACAGCCATTACCGATTTTGAAGCCTCTCCGCTTAACCGCCCGCTAAAGCAGGGCGCACCTGGCAAAGACTGGCAATTGGGACAAGGCCACGAAATAGAATTTAAATACACAACCAATACAGCAGGCGATGTAAAAAAATGGAAAGTTACTGGCAATGCAGCCAATGCCTCGTCTTTTAAGTACAACAACACCTATACAGCCGGAACGCTTTATGTTAGTTCGGTTGTAGATGAAAATAAGCACGAAAGCAAAGAATATAAAAACTTGTTGGGACAAGTGGTGATGAGTGAAGCACCCGACGGACTGCGCACCTATTATATCTATGATGACCTTGGCCTGTTGCGCTGCGTGGTGCCCCCAAAAGCTACAGGGCCACAGGATGATAAACTTTGTTACTATTACCGCTACGACGAGCGTAAGCGAATGGTAGAGAAGAAAATCCCCGGTGCCGATGCAATCTATATGCTTTACGATAAACGGGGCAGGCTGGTACTTAGCCAGGATGGGAACATGCGGAACAATAAAGTGAATGGCGCTATAAAAAAACAATGGATGGCCACCAAATATGACGAGTTTAACAGGCCAAAAACAACAGCCATTTATATTGACAATAGGGATATTGCCGTGATAAAAGCGGAAATTGATGCCGATACCGATTTTAATTTTCTCGATAGCAAAACCCTCGATATCCAAAGCGAAACTTTTTATGATAAATACGATGGCCTACCTTCTGGTTTTCCTGCACCAACAAACACTACCGTAAGGGGACTGATTACCTATACCAAAACCTATTACACCGATGGTGCAAAAAAATGGCTGGCCACCGCTAATTATTACGACAATAAATTCAGGGTAGTAAAAACATATGCCACCAATCATTTAAATGGTACAGACGTTATTTACAATACTTACGATTTTGTTGGCAAAATTACCGATACCAGGCAGGAACATACAGTTAACGGGCAAACCACCACCATTGCCAAACATTTTGTTTACGACCATGCAGGAAGGCTTACCGAAACAAAAGTGAATTTAAATAACAGTGGCACTTTTAAAAGCGTTTCCAAAAACAACTACAACGAGCTTGGCCAATTGAAAAGCAAAAAAGTTGATAATACCTCTGGTAGCGATTATTTGATTAATACAACATACGCATACAATATCCGTGGCTGGATGACTAAAATGGACAATAAGGATAAAAGTGGCCAAATGCTGTTTAAGCTTAATTTGGGCTATACCGATGGGGATCATCCTCAATTTAATGGCAATATCTCAAATATGGCATGGAACAGTTCAAAACTGGTAACCCCAAGAACCTATAATTTCAGTTACGATGCGCTTAACCGCCTTAACACAGCAAATTATACAGGCACAAACGATGAAATGTACAATGAGGAACTGACTTACGACAACAATGGAAATATACTTACTTTAAACCGCCAGGGCACTTTTGAAGACAAGGTATTTGGCAAGATTGACAGTTTAGATTATGCTTATAGTGGCAACCAGCTAATAAAAGTAAACGATTTGGCCAACGACCCACGTGCCAAAGATGCTGGTTTTAAAGAAACTGGCATGCAAAGCCCCGTATCGGAGACCGATCCTGGCACCCACGAATACCGCTACGATAATAATGGAAACCTGGTTAAAGATTCCAATAAAGGAATAGGCAATATCTTGTACAACAGCCTGAATTTGCCACAAAAAATAGATCTCCCTGATGGCAGTTATATTGAATACCTTTACGATGCGGCCGGAATAAAACTAAGACAAAAAGTTTACAATGCATCAAAAGGATCTTTTGATGAAACCAATTATATAGGTAACTTTGTATACAGCGGAACAAGTACGTTGAAATTTATAATGACCGATGAAAGACGGTTAGTACCAAATGGAAGCAATTATGATTCAGAATACTTTATTAAGGATCACCTCGGGAATACTCGCGTAGTGGTCAAAGACAACAATGGAACGGCAGAGGTACAACAGGAATCGCATTATTACCCTTTTGGGATGCAGATGGAAGGGATGAGTTACAGCGGGTTGCTGAGCGGAGTCGAAGCAAATAAATACCTTTACAATGGCAAGGAGTTGCAGGATGATTTGGGGCTGGATTGGTATGATTATGACACGCGATACTACAACCCACAACTCGCTGTATTTCACAGTGTTGATATGCTTGCTGAGAAATATTATTTCCAAAGCCCGTACGCCTACGCTGCAAATAACCCTATTACCTTCGTAGATTATATGGGTATGAGGCCAACTGATTGGTATAAGAATAAAGAAACGGGACAATTATTATGGAAATCTGGAACAGAAAAAGGTGGCGTAAAATTTAATGGCAACCAGTATGATTGGCACGCTAGTGATGGTACTGTTTTAGGTGAAGGTGGGCGTGATTTAATAATAGTTCCTATTACTAGAAAAGATGATAAAGTTCAACCTGCTGGCGATGCTGAAAAAACAGCAGATGGGTTATCAAATGAAAGTGTAATCGCAATTGCTAATAACAAAAGTGAGTTTTTAGACGCAATGGTAAATACAACATCTTCTTTTGGAAGTATTGATAACGTTGCATACAGAGGGCATAGTGGTGAATTGGGGCTAACATTTGGGATGAACGTGGGGATGAAATCGAAGGATATGGTTGATGGGATAAAAGGGCTTATGCAATCAGGAGATATAAAGTTTTCGGATAATGCTATGTTTGTTTTTGCAAGTTGCAATAGTGAAAAAGTTGCACAATATACTACCAAAAATCTAGGTATTCCTGCGGTTGGAGCTAATGAAACGACTGGTTCATCACACTATTTATTTGGAAATGGTACATATAATACCTCATTGATTGGTGATGATGCAAAAAATGCATCTATTGGATTCACTTTATTTAAAAGAAATAATACTAGTACTAGTTTAGGAAAAGTAATTGATGTTCCAAAACTTTTTGAAACTGGGAAAAACCGAAAAAAAGTATCAACATATTAGAAATTCACATTTATGGGGTATTTATTTAGAAGTTTAGTTTTAATGTTTTTTCTTGGATTCTTTACTGTCTGTGAAAATCAGAACAATCCAACAGAAAATAAAGAATTAATCGCCATTGATACGGATAAACTATTTGAAATCGAAAAACCCAGTGATTACCTAGAAAACAATAGTTATTATAAAGAATTATATAATGAAGCATATATTGCAATAAAAACGCTAAATTTTGATTCAGCCTTTTTCAGCAATTTAAGATATGGGAATAATGAAAAAGGGTTAAGTTCAGTATATGTAAGTACATTTATTACAGGACTAATTTATGAAGAAGAAAAGATTTATGATGCTGTATTATTGTTTTATATGAAATTCTATTTAGCATTTTTAAACGGTGAACCTTATTGTTCAAGGATACTTAGTGATATGGGCGAAAATTCGTATACGCCCGTATTTTATATGATTTTCATAAAACTAAGTGGGCATAAACCAGATAACTTTATGTTGGCAAGTACTGTTTATGATTGGATAATAACTAAACCTGAATATTTGAAAAATGAAGATATTAATTCAATTATTGAAGAAATTAAGCATAAACAAAAAAATGATAAATAATTCATTTAATATATTGATTTTTAGATTTCTATAGTTTTCAATAGATATAAAGCCCTAAATTTGGGGGCTTTTTTTAATTCCTTACTTTAACAATACCTTGTAAAATTATGAAAATGAGACAGAAAGCACTATTTTAGACGCCAAATTTTGGCAAATGAAAATAGTTAGGCTGTTTATAACCCCAAATGGCTTAAGTTTGCGAGGCCTTTTCCTATGGTTCAGGTTTACTTGCTTCGCTACGTGAGAGAAGTTGCAACCTGGATCTAAAATGCCAGCAGTTTACTCGCTTTGCTTCGTGGGAACGCCTTCGGCTAAGTTTCAACTGCGAACAATGCGTAGCATACAAAGCCCTGCTTGGGCTAATGGGAACATTATAAATTAAGAAGCTCTGTGCCATAGTGTGCTGGGCTTATTTTTAATACCCTGATAGCAGTTATATTGAATACCTTTATGATTCGGCCGGAATAAAACTAAGACAAAAAGTTTACGATGCATCAAAAGGATCTTTTGACGAAACCAATTATATAGGTAACTTTGTATACAGCGGAACAAGTACGTTGAAATTTATAATGACCGATGAAGGACGGTTAGTACC
>JBNKJW010000279.1:0-4681 GCA_050291445.1 Bacteroidales bacterium
CTGCGATAGGCAAAGCATTTTTAGCTCCTGATGCATTTAAAGTTGCAGGAAATTACACTACTTCAGGTTTTTATAGTTCAAGTTACCGAGGTAATCCTGATTTAAATCCTGAAACATCTGTAACTTATGATTTTGGCTTGGCCTATAATAATTATAAACTAGGGCTATATACTGATATTACTTATTTCTCGACTAAATACAAAGACATGATTGTAAACGATTATTCAAACATGGATTATATAACATTTGCAAACGAAAGTGAAGCCAATATGGATGGACTTGAAATAATGTTCAACTATGATTTTGGGGCGCTTTCAAACTATTCCTATAGCCTTAAGCTTTATTTAGATTACACCCACCTTTATAACGCAAAATCAACCGATAATGAAGGTATAGAAGAGGAAATTAAATATGTCAGAATGAACAAAGCTGCTTTTGGCATTATTTATAACAACTTAAAAGGATTTATGGCACGCATAAATGCAAGATATATAGGTGAAAGATTAGAGGATAACTGGATTCAAACTTATGATTATCTAACCTATGAAACAATACCTTATCAGACTGAAAATGGAGAGGATATAAGGCCTGATTTAGTTAAAGAATCTGTTTTAAAACATCCAGACTTTCTAATAGTTGATTTCTCTGCCTCGTATACATTTAAAGAAAAATACAGCATAGGCTTAACAGTTAACAATTTATTTGATGATAATTATACCGAAAAAGATGCTTATTATATGCCTGGAAGAAATATTTTAGGAACCCTTTCAATTAAATTCTAATATAATGAAGTCTCCCTTATTTTCAATCATACTACTTTTCTTTACAATTTTATCTACGGATGTTTTTTCTCAGACAGAAAAGATTAACATTAAAGTTGAGATTGATTTTGGAAAAGGAAAAGAACTTTTAACAAAAGAAGTAAGCAAAGAACAAAACATCACAGCCCTTGAAGCCTTGCAACTGGCTACAACCGTTGAAACACATACCGTTAGCAACTTTGTGTTTGTTACCAGCATTAATAATGTGAAGGCCAAACAAGGTAAAACAGCCTGGTATTACAAAGTAAACGGCAAATCTGCAAAAACGCTGGCCATTAACAACAAATTAAAGGATGGTGATGTAGTAAGGTGGATTTTGAAAGAAGATGTTTGTTCGAGAACTGTTGACAAGGATTAAGGTAAGAAAATAGTTAACAATCCTGGCTTGATTAAAGTCAGAAAGTCTGAAAGTTGATATTGTCCATAACATCACAAACTTTCTGCTTTCTGACTTTTTCCTATTTTTGCACTAGCACTTTGTTTAGTAGGTTTTACTTAAAATGAAACAAAATGATGAAGTTCTATGAGATTTTATGAAACAAACCTGCTAAGTCTCTCAATTATTTATAAATTGGAATTCCCACTATATTATTAGTGTTAATTCGTGAAATTCGTGGAGAAATGAAATACCTAACATTAATCACAGGCGGACAACGCTCTGGAAAAAGTAGTTTTGCACAAAACCTTGCTGAAGCACTTTCAGATGAGCCAGTTTATTTAGCAACAGCCCGAAAATGGGACGAAGACTTTGAAAACCGGATAAAAAGGCATCAGCAAGACCGGGGCGAAAACTGGACGACCATTGAAGAAGAATTAGAAATTGGAAAGCTTGATTTAACCGGCAAAACGGTTGTTCTGGACTGCATTACACTCTGGCTAACAAACATTTACCACGATCATCAGTACAATATGGAGGCTTCGCTTGAATATGCCATCAAGCAATGGCAACAATTAAGAGAACAAGATGCTACCTTTTTAATTGTAAGTAATGAACTAGGCATGGGTGTACATCCGGAAAAAGAAGTTGCCCGTAAATTTGCGGATTTACAAGGCTGGATGAACCAGATTGTTGGCAAAACGGCTAATGAATTGTATTTGATGGTGGCTGGAGTACCTATGAAAGTAAAATAGTACAATTTTGTGTATTCGAATATTGGTTATTGGTGTATTTATATACATAATTAAGCACTCCAAAACTAATTTCCAATACACTAATGTCAAGTCACATCTTAAATGACGGTTTCAATTATCCGCTTAGCGGTTTTTATTCCGTAAACTAATTTCTAATACACTAATTATCTAATACACTAATTTCTAAAAAATGACCCTAAGAGAAAAATTACAGCACAAAATTGACTTTAAGACTAAGCCAACAGGCTCATTAGGCCAAATTGAAGATATTGCTTTGCAAATCGGCCTGATACAGAATACTTTATCTCCAGAAATTAACAGACCTGCTATGTTAGTTTTTGCCGCAGATCATGGCCTGGCTGACGAAAAAATAAGCCCTTACCCAAAAGATGTAACCTGGCAAATGGCCATGAACTTTACTGTTGGAGGAGCAGCAATTAACGTCTTCTGCAAACAAAATAACATAGAACTAAAAGTAATTGATGCAGGTGTTGACTATGATTTTCCTGCAAGTAGTAGCATTATTGATGCAAAAATTGCCAGAGGAACTAAAAACATGCTTAAAGAGCCCGCTATGAGTATTCAGGAATGCGAACTGGCTATGCAAAAAGGGGCTGAATTTGTTGAAAAAGAAGCAAAAACTGGTTGCAACACCATTGCTTTTGGCGAAATGGGCATAGGAAACACCTCTCCATCGTCATTATTGATGAGTAAATTTATGGGATTGCCAATTGAGGAGTGTACAGGTCGTGGCTCTGGTTTACAGGGAGAAGAAGTTGATAGAAAAACGCAAATTTTAAAAGAAATTATTGAAAAATACAATCCTCAAACTCCTCTGGATACATTAGCTACTTTTGGAGGACTTGAAATAGCAATGATGGTTGGAGCCATTCTGGAAGCAAAAAAAAAGGGAATGATTATCCTGGTTGATGGATTCATAGCTACTGCTGCTACCCTTACCGCATTTCATTTGAAGCCTCAAATAAGAGAGAACACCATTTTCTGCCACCAATCCAATGAACAAGGGCACATTAAAATGCTTGAATATTTAAATGCTGATGCAATTTTAAAATTAGGACTACGGCTAGGAGAAGGAACCGGGGCAGCCCTGGCGTTACCTATTGTAAAATCAGCGGTGAATTTCCTAAACGAAATGGCTTCGTTTGAGGACGCAGGGGTTTCGAATAAAACCTAGAACTTTGAAATTAGAAATTAGACAATAGATTACACTGATTTGATATGATTGTTAGGATTATTTAAGATCTTATTAAATCATAAATAATTCTGTCTCATCAGCGTACCATTCCAAAGTTCTAATTTCTAATACACTAATTTCTTTTATATGAACGAACTAAAAATATTCTTCACAGCCTTAATGTTTTACACCAGAATTCCTGTACCAAAAAGTACTGGATATTCTGATGAAAACTTAAACAAAGCTACCCGTTATTTTCCCATAATGGGGTTAATTGTTGGTGGAATTGCGGCTTTGGTATTTTACGGTTCTCATTTTATATTGCCAAACGAAGTGGCTATACTTTTAAGCATGGCTGCAAGCATCTATATAACAGGTGCTTTTCATGAGGATGGTTTCGCCGATTTTTGCGATGGTTTTGGAGGTGGCTACACCAAAGAAAAAGCACTTACAATAATGAAAGACAGTCGGATTGGAACCTATGGTGCAGTTGCGCTCGTTCTTATCCTTGCTTTGAAATTTTTTTCATTAAATAATATTGAAACAGGATTACTGCCTGTTATTTTAATCACTGCCCATTCTTTTAGCCGGGTTTTTCCTGTTTTTATGATTTACACCACCTCCTACTCAAGAATGGATGCAAGCAGTAAAACAAAACCCATTGGAAAAAAAGGAAATACTTTTTCTATTATATTTGCAATAATTACCGGTTTCGCTTTTTTGTATTTTATTCATTGGTTGGCAATTGTTATTGCATTGGTCGTTTGCTCAATTATATTTATAGTATTCAGAGCTTATGTTTTACGAAGAATTGATGGATACACAGGTGATGTTTTAGGAGCATTGCAACAAATCACTGAAATCGGCTTTTATATTTCATATCTAATTCATATTCAAGCACTCACATGGATTTAATTTTAATAAGGCACACAAAAACAGATGCAAAAGAAGGTGTTTGCTACGGGCACACTAATGTAAGATTGGCACCCAGCTTTGCAAAAGAGAAAAAAAGCATCCAAAAGAAACTTCCTCATGGCGGTTTTGATGCGATTTATTCAAGCCCATTAAGCAGGTGTAAAAAACTAGCTAAAGACTTATTCCCAAATAAAGAAATAATTTTTGATGAAAGATTGAAAGAACTCAATTTTGGCGACTGGGAAGGCTTTGATTGGGATGATATTTCAAGCTCAGAAGAAGCCGAGGCTTTTTTTAACGACTACATTAACACCACCTGTCCGGGAGGAGAATCCTATCAGGATATGCTTCAACGAGTAAGCGAATTTTATAATGAAATCAAAGAAAAACACCAAAAGGTCATCATTGTTTCGCATGGAGGGCCAATCAGGGCATTGCTTTGCATAATTGAGAAAATTACCCCTAAAGAAGCTTTTGAAAGAAAAGTGGAGTATGGGGAAGTCATAAAAGTTGCTAGTCACTAGTGTTAAGTCAAATTTGATATTTCTGGTAATTAACCAGGTGACAACACCTGGCTGGTGCACTTGTCAGGTGTTGCCACCTGACAAATTAGCTTTGA
>JBNKJW010000280.1:0-25233 GCA_050291445.1 Bacteroidales bacterium
ACATTAAGGATAATGTTGTAAAAATAACCGGGAAAAATGAATTCTCAGTTGAGCAAAATTTACCTTTTAAAGAATTTGCAAAAGCTTGTTATAAAAACTATGAGATTGGCTATAGCAAGTTCTACAAAATGGATAAATTAAGTAAACTTGGTTTTTTAGCTTCAGAAATACTTCTGCAGGGTAATAAATTGTCAGATTATAATAGTGAGGATATTGCTTTAATTTTGGCAAATTCATCATCATCATTAAATAATGATAAACGATATCAACAATCAATAAATGAAATACCCAGCCCTTCGATATTTGTTTATACATTGCCAAACATTGTAATTGGAGAAATATGTATAAAAAACAATATAAAAGGAGAAGCAGCATTTTTTTTACAGGAAGCGTTTGACACTAAATTTATTAAAAACTATGTGAAGGCGCTACTTACTTCCGGAGCCGCAAAAGCGTGTATTACAGGTTGGGTAGAAATTGACATGGAAGATAATTACAATGCAATACTTTACTTAATAGAAAATAGAGAAACTGGCATTACTTTTAACGAATTGAATTTAGAGAAAATATACAAAGGATAAAACATGGAATTAACAGAAAAACTTAAATTACAATTAATAGAACAACTAAGTCTTGAAGATATTGAAACCAGTGAAATTGAAACTGATGCACCTCTTTTTGGTGACGAAGGTTTAGGATTAGATTCAATTGATGCGCTTGAAATAATTGTTCTTTTAGAAAAAGAATATCAAATAAAGGTTGAAGATCCGAAAAAAGGCAAAGAAATAATGTTTTCTATCCAGTCATTAGCTGATTTTATTACCCAAAATCAGTAATTCATTTTTTATAAAATAAATGCATAATAAAGTCTATATAACTGGCTTAGGTATTATATCTGCAATTGGGAGTAATAAATCGCAATGCCTCCAATCTTTACTTGATTGTAAGTCAGGTATTGAGAAAATAAAATTTTTGGATACCGTCCATAAAAATGATTTTTTAGTGGGTGAAGTAAAGTTTTCAAATAATGATTTGCTTGACCTTCTGAAAATACCAAAGACCCAGGCAAAAAATTATACCCGAACTTCATTACTTGGCTTATATGCAGCAAAAGAAGCTATTGCAAATGCAGGAATAACTGCTAATGATGAATTAAAAACCGCCATTGTTTCAGCTACTACCGTTGGTGGAATGGACGTAACAGAAAGCTGCTATGGTAAAGAAAATGCTGGCACTGAATACATCAAGACCCATCTTTGTGGCGATTCAACGAATAAAATTGCTGATTTTCTTAACATCTATGATTATAGAGCAACAATTAGTACTGCATGTTCATCAGCTGCAAATGCAATCATCCATGGAGCCAGGTTACTAAAACATGGTGTTGTAGACCGAGTGTTGGCAGGAGGTGTAGATTCCTTGTCGAAGTTTACACTTAATGGATTTAATTCTTTAATGATACTGGATAAGGAACCTTGTAAACCATTTGATGAAAATAGAAATGGTTTAAACCTTGGAGAAGGTGCAGGATTTATTGTTCTTGAATCTTCAAAAGCTATTGAAAAGAAAGGTGACAGGGTAATTTGTAAGCTATCAGGTTATGCAAATGCCAATGATGCTTATCACCAAACTGCCTCCTCTCCTACTGGTGAAGGCGCCTACTTGTCGATGAGTAAAGCGCTGGAAATGAGCGGACTGACAACTGATGATATTGACTACATCAATGTGCATGGAACAGGGACCCAAAACAATGATCTTTCTGAAGGAACTGCTATAAAAAGAATATTTAAGGATAAAATACCTCCATTTAGTTCAACAAAAAGCTTTACAGGACATACTTTAGCTGCAGCAGCAGCTGTTGAGGCTGTTTTTTCTATCATGGCCATTAAAGAAGGAATTGTTTACAAAAACCTGAACTTTAAAGATACAATACCGGAACTTAACATTTATCCGGAATTAGAAGTAAAAAAGGGACAAAAAATAAATAATGTGTTGTCCAATTCTTTTGGATTTGGAGGTAATAATTCTACCCTTATATTTTCAAAATAAGACGCATGAGCAATTATATTGATGCAATAGAAAGCATATCCCCTCAAAATACATTTAACTCGGAGAGTTTTCTTGACAAAATAAGCCCTCTTGAGGGAGATTTCTATTCGTGCATAAAACCAGATTATAAACAACACATTCCGGTAAAACAATTAAGGCGCATGAGCCAGGTTATAAGAATGGGTGTTGCCTGTGCAAAGTCATGCCTCGACAAATCGAAAATAGATAATCCAGATGCCATTACCATAGGAACCAGCCTGGGTTGTGTTACCGATACCCTTAAATTTTTGAACAACCTGAATGAAAATAATGAAACGCTGCTGAACCCTACAGCGTTCATACAATCTACTCACAATACGGTATCAGGACAAATTGCCCTAATGCTTGAATGCAATGCTCATAACCTTACTTTTTCTCAACAAACACTATCCTTTGAAAATGCACTTATTGAGGCATTAATGATTTTAGATGAGAAAAAGCAGCAAAATATACTTGTTGGTGGACTTGATGAAATTACGCCCGAGGTTTTTAGCCTACTAAACAAGGCCAAATGTTACAACCATAATGAATACATACCTGGGGAAGGAGCCAGTTTTTTTATTCTTTCAAACAGTAAATCGGTTAAAAACATTGCCCAAATAAAAGATGTTTTAACCATTAATGAGAAACAAAAAGGAGAATTTTTTAAGCAAAACCTTTTGGATTTTTTAGCAAAAAATAAAGTTGCTTTAGAACAAATAGATGTATTAATTACAGGTGATGGAAAAGAATATATTGATGAGAAAATAAATGAGGTGATACCTGCAACAGGTGGACAAGATATACACTTTGTAAAGTACAAACACCTTGTTGGTGAATACGATACAGCTTCGGCTTTTGGTCTTTGGCTAGCCACTAAAATCATTCAGAACCAAAAAATTCCTGAGGCTGTTCTTTTCAATAAAAATAGTCAAAGAAAGCTCAATAACGTTTTAATTTATAACACCAATAAAAGAAAACAACATTCGTTTATTTTAATAACTGCATGCTAAAATTTTTTTTAATAACCACTCTGTTTGTGCTTGCTTTTTTAGTTAGCCTGCTATTGCCCTACCCATTCCTTTGCAAGCTTTGCACATCAGTTTTATTAATAATATTGTATACAGGTACAATAATTTGGGGTGCAGCATCAATAAATTCGCAGTTTTTTGTACAAACAACTTGCAAAAGCAATAATAATAAGCTTGTTGCCATTACTTTTGATGATGGCCCACATGAAAGCAATACTGAAGAAATACTGAATATTTTAGCCAAAAATAACGCAAAAGCAAGCTTCTTTTTTATTGGATCAAAAATTGAAAAGCATAAAGATTTAGTAAAAAAAGTACACTCTCTTCAGCATACTATTGGGAATCACACATTTAATCATGCAAGTAATTTCCCGATTAAAAACAAAAAAGCAATTAAAGCAGAAATTGAAAAAACTCAAAAAAGTATAAAAACAGTTACAGGCAACGACAGCA
Organism: Bacteroidales bacterium; assembly: GCA_050291445.1. GTDB lineage: Bacteria > Bacteroidota > Bacteroidia > Bacteroidales > NBLH01 > NBLH01. Next base: position 3,552 of record JBNKJW010000280.1, read on the forward strand.
TTTATTTCAGGCCTCCATTTGGAGTAACAAATCCAACCATTGTCAAAGCACTAAAAAAAATGAACCTGAAAGTTATTGGATGGAGCATTCGATCGTTTGACACGGTGCATAAAAACAAAGAAAAAACGCTAAAAAAAGTACTTACAAGGCTAAAAGGAGGCGATATTGTGCTGTTGCATGAAACAACAACTGGTATTGCATGGATAACAGAACAAATTCTAAACTATATTAAGCAAAATGGGATGCAGGCAGTATCGATAGATGAGTTTTTAGCAAAAAGTTAAAAGAATTATTAGATTATATACTATACTTTAGAAAAATATATATTGACTAAGAAACGTGTAATATGAAGGCATTTGTTAAAATTAGTGCACCAGCATTATTATTTATTTTGGTGCTCAACAGCGCATATACTCCAGGAAATGGATACAAAAAAATAAGCGACATTAAAATACTGGAAAAAAAAGTCAGGGAGTTTTCGCAAAGTGTAAACACAATAATGAGTGATTTTGTGCAGGTTAAGCACCTTGATGCTCTGGAGGTTAAAATTGAATCAAAAGGAAAGTTTTGGTTTAAAAAAGAAAACTACTTAAGATGGGAATACACAGCCCCATACAAATATATAATAGCAATTAACAAAGATAAATTTATTATAAAAAACGAGGGCAAAAAACAAGAATACAATACAGAGAGCAACAAAGTTTTTAAAGAGATTAACAACCTAATTATCAATTCGGTAAAAGGGAATTTACTGATGGACAAAAACTTTAGTGTTGAGGCTTACGAAAACTCAAACTCCTACAAAGTTCTGTTAAGCCCCAAAGTGGCCCATCTAAAAGAGATTTTATCAAAAGTTGAAATGTATTTTAGCAAAAAAGACATGTCGGTTTACAAAGTAAAGATGATTGAAAACGAAGAAGATTATACTGAAATAAGTTTCAATAACAGAAAGTTGAATGAAAAAATTTCTGAAGATATTTTTATTATTAAATAGCCTTTACATAATTGCCTGTTCTCCGGGAAAGAATTTTGTTAAAACTAAAAAGGAGGTTGAAGTAAAATCGCGCCTGTGTGAGAATTACCATCAGGCCCTTTACAAAACCAACATAACATTTTATAAAAAGCACTATTCCGGACTACTTTTTTTCAATTATAAACAAGATAAGGAGGAGTATTCTATTGTTTTGCTTTCTGAATTAGGATTAAGCATTATAGAACTTAAATACCAGTCAAATGAATTTAAATTAGTAAAGCATAAATCATTCTTTAATAAAAAAGCAGCCATTGAAACTTTAAAAAGTGATATTGAACTATTGATTGAAAAAATCCCACAAAAAGAGTATACTTGCTTTATGGCTTCTGACTCAAGCTTAATAGTGAAAAGAAATAACAACAAGAAAGAGTTGTTTTACTTAAATAATAAAGGAGAAGTTGGAAGAATTAAAAAAAAGCAAAACATGTTGATGTCAGTAAACATACTTTTTAATGATTACAGCCAGGGAGTGCCAAAAGAAATAATTATTAACCATCGTGGGATAAAATTAAAACTAGAACTTAGATTAATAAAATTGAGTTAATGCTATTAAATACATTTTTCACCTATCAATTAATAGAAAAAACTGAAGAGTCTATATCTGTTGCTCTTCAATTAAACAAGGAACATGCTATTTATAAAGGTCATTTTCCGCAAATGCCAATAACCCCTGGCGTTTGTCAGGTGCAACTACTCAAAGAAGTTCTGGAATTAGAACTTGGAAGAGGTTTTTTGCTTGAATCTGCCAAAGATATTAAGTTTATCAACATGATAAATCCAAACGAAATAGCTAGTCTTCAATTAGATATAAAATATAAAAATATTGATGATAAGAACCTGCAGATTTCAGGTGTCATTTTTCAAAATGAGGTTAAATTTTTAAAAATCAGAGCAAATTTTTGTGAAAAATAACGAAAAATACAAGTCCGTATTCAAAAAGCTGAATTGTTGTGTTATTATTCCAACCTACAATAATTCATTAACCATAGGCAAGGTTGTTAAAGATGTTTGTACATTTTGCGATGATGTATATGTTGTGAATGATGGCTGCACTGATGAAACTTTACAAATATTAGAAAAATTTGAACAAGTAAAAGTTATTGGTTACCAAAAAAACAAAGGAAAAGGATACGCCCTTAAATATGGTTTTAAACATGCTGTAAAACAAGGCCATAAATATGCAATTACCTTAGACTCTGATGGGCAACATTTTGCAGATGATCTACCTGTATTTCTTGAAAAACTTAAGGATGAGCCAAGTGCTATAATTATTGGTGCGCGCGAAATGAGTCATGAAAATGTACCAGGAAAAAGTAATTTTGGCAAAAATTTCTCCAACTTTTGGGTAAAGTTTGAAACTGGGATTTCTCTGCCTGATACGCAATCGGGATACAGACTTTATCCAATTGCAGAATTACAAAAAATCAGGTTTTTTACTAACAAGTTTGAATTTGAAGTAGAAGTACTTGTTCGCTCAGCCTGGAGAGGGATAAAACTATTATCAGTTCCAATAAAGGTGTTTTACCCAAAAAAAGAGGAACGGGTTTCGCACTTTAGGCCATTCAAGGATTTTACGCGAATAAGTATTTTAAACACCATCCTGGTAACGCTTGCATTAATTTATTTCAAGCCAAGGGGTATTGTAAGAAAATATCGGAAAAAAAGCATCAAACAAATCATACGTGAGGATATACTTCAAGGAGGTATGCCGGTTTCTAAGATTTCTATTGCTATTGGATTTGGTGTTTTTATGGGCATTCTTCCAATTTGGGGATACCAATTAGCAATAGGCCTTTTAATAGCTCATTTTTTAAAAATCAACAAACCCATTGTTTTTGTAGCTGCAAACATAAGTTTACCTCCAATGATTCCATTTATATTGTACCTAAGTTATGTTTGTGGGAGCTTTGTTTTAGGTGAAGGTTCATGGGTTATAAATATAGATTTGACAATTGATGCAATTAAAGCCAATTTAAAACAATACATTTTAGGAGCAATTACATTCTCAATAATTGCAGGCCTATTCTCGGGGATACTTTCCTACTTTTCAATTATTTTAATAAAAAAAATTCGCGCTAAATAGCAATGCAAAACATATTTATTTACATATTTTCTCTGTTTCATAAAAAAAAGTGGGTATTTTATCTTTCTCTGATTTCAATTGTTCTGTTTAGTGCTTTGGGGATATCAAAACTACATCTTGAAGAGAATATTAATTCAATCATACCAAAGGGTAGTGCACTGCATAAAGCAACAGACTTGCTAAGTAATACCAAATTTGCAGATCAGTTAATATTTACAGTTGAACTTATTGATACCACTGTAACAGAGCCAGATAAGCTACAAAAATATGCTGCTGCAATTGTTAGTTTGCTTGAAACTGATACCTTGATAAATAAGATTCGTTTTCAAATGAACGATGATAATTTCCTGCGATTATATGATTTCTTCTACAACCATATCTACCTCTACTTATCCGAAAATGACTATTTGGAAATTGAAAAAAAACTGACCCACAAAGGAATTGATGAGACCTTAAAAAGCAGTTATAAATCACTATTATCGCCAGCAGGAATAGCCACCAAGAAGTTTATTTTAAAAGACCCTTTAAACTTAACACCCATTGCCTTAAAAAAACTACAGAACTTCCAGATTGATGATAATTTTATTATTGAAAATAACCACATTTATACAAAGGACAAAAAAAACATACTCTTTTTTTTAGAGCCATTGCACAGCTCCAATAAAACCCAAATTAATAAACAACTAATTGATAAAATTGAACACACCCTAACTACCTTAAAAACCTTTAATCTGCCAATAAAAGTAAATTATTATGGAGGCACAGCTATAGCCGTTGCAAACGCAAATAGAATTAAACAAGATATTTTTCTAACAGTTTCAATAGCATTTATTTTATTATTCGTACTGTTCTATGGAGTTTTCAGAAAAGTTAAGATAATTGCGTTACTTTTTTTTCCTATTCTTCTTGGAGCGGGTTTTTCAATTGCACTGTTAAGTCTTATTGAAAATAGCCTTTCTTCAATTGCTCTAAGTATTGGCGCTGTATTAATTGGCATCTCAATAGATTATTCTTTACACTTATTTGCCCACTATCGAAGCACCGGTTCAATACAGAACACCTTAAAAGCAATTGCACTGCCAGTACTCATGAGTGGTGCAACAACTATTTCGGCCTTTTTGTGTTTATTTATCTTAAATTCAGAAGCACTAAGCCAATTAGGGTTGTTTGTAGCAATCACTATTTTTATGGTAGCTATATTGGTGCTAACTGTAATACCCTATTTACTTTCTAAGATAAAAAACATCAAACCAAAAAATAACAACTTGTTATTTGATAAAATTACAAGTTACAACCTGCATAAAAATAAGCTGGCAGTTATTGCCATCCTGTGTCTTTCGTTGGTATTTTATTTTACATCTGATAAATTAACTTTCAACACCGATATTTCATCGCTTAATTACATGCCCAATCATCTTGTAAAAGCTGAAGAAAAAATTAAGCAGATTAGTTCAGAAGCAAATAGCTCAGTTTATGCTATTACAACCGGAAAATCACTAGAAGAGGCTTTAGAAAAAGCAGAAGCACATGTACCTTACTTTGAAGATTGTAAAAAAGAAGGTTACTATAGTTCAATGGCCTCTGCAACAGACCTTATCCTTTCGGAAAAAAAACAAAAAACTAAAATTAATCAATGGAAACAATTTTGGGATAAACAAAACAGAGATAGCATTAAGCAATTATTCATAGAAACAGGGAAAGAATACAGTTTTAAGCCAAAAGCGTTCAAATCGTTCTACAACAATATTGGTCAAGAACCACAGCTAGTGCCTGTTGAAGGCTTTTCAAGTATTATTGAGACTTTTTTACAAAATTACCTGATTGAAAGAGACAGTGCTTATTCTGTAGTTGCTATTTTAAAAGTTGATCAGCAAAAAAGAGAGAAACTTTTTAACAAAATTGACGAAATTGATGATGTATTAGTAATTGATAAACGTGGCCTTTTTTCTAAATTTATAGAAGAACTAAAAACTGATTTCAGTAATCTTATTACGCTTTCATTCATTATCATATTTTGCATTCTATTTCTTTTTTTAGGAAGAATAGAACTTGCCATAATTACGTATGTTCCAATCTTGCTTAGTTGGCTATGGACCATTGGCTTAATGGGTCTCTTCAACATCGAATTTAATATTTTTAACATCATTATTTCTACCTTTATTTTTGGCTTAGGAGTTGATTATTGTATTTTTCTAACAAGAGGGTTGTTAATTGACTTTAAGTACGGTAATAAGCCAATAAAAGATTTCAGGTTATCAATTTTATTATCAGCTTTAACAACAATTGCTGCACTAGGAGTTTTAATTCTGGCTAAACATCCGGCGCTAAAATCAATTGCCTCAGTTTCCATATTTGGAATTATCTCGGTAGTTTTAATAGCAAATACCATTTTACCTCTTTTATTTACCATTTTAACCAGGCTAAAAAAAGAATACCGAAAATACCCAATTACTTTAAAAAACACCATTATTTCACTGGGAACATTTTCAATATTTTTAGCAGGATCAATTTTACTAACAGCAATAATTCCAATACTTTACATACTGCCACTGCCACGAAAAACAGTTAAATTTATTTTTCATTATCTACTGTTTAGTACCTGTAATTTTGGTGTAAAAGCAAACATTACCTCTAAATTAAGGCACATTGATAAAGAAAAGTTAGATTTTTCTAAACCATCCATCTTAATTAGCAATCATCAATCTCATATAGATCTTGCACTAATTTTGATGTTACACCCCAAAATAATTGTTTTAACAAACAAATGGGTATGGAACAACCCTTTTTATGGACTGATTGTTAAATTTGCCGATTACTATCCGGTTTACCGAGGGTTAGAAGGTGGTACTGAAAGAATTGCAAAAAAAGTAAAACAAGGATATTCTGTATTAGTCTTTCCTGAAGGAACAAGAACAATGAACGGAAAAATCAACAGGTTTCATCAAGGGGCACTTAACCTTGCTGATGAAATTAACCTTGAGATTCAGCCGATAATGATTCATGGGGCCTACGAATCCCTCCCCAAATATGATTTTTTTATGAGGGGTGGACATATAACACTGAAATTTTTTGATAGAATAAAAGTTAACCCGGTCGACATAGCCTCTGGATTAACCTACAGAAAACAAACAAAAGAACTTACAGCATTTTATAGAAGGGAATTTGAAAAACTAAAAACACTTTGCGAAACACCCTCTTTTTGCTACGATGTATTATCATACAAATACATTTATAAAGGACCAATTTTAGAATGGTATTTTAAGATTAAAGTATTACTTGAAAAAAAATATTCATTGTTTAACTCAATTATACCAATTGATGCTAAGGTAGTTGATATTGGATGTGGGTATGGCTTTTTAGCATGTATGCTCAACCTAGTTTCTGAAAAAAGAAAAATTATTGGCTATGATTATGATGAAGAAAAAATTGCCGTTGCATCGCAAATTGCCAGTTTGGGCAAAGGCCTCGAATTTAAGATTAAAGATATAACTTGTGAAGAAGTAGAGGAAAGCGATGTGTATATATTGAACGACATACTACACTACATACCTGAAAAAGAACAAATTAGAATTTTGGAAAAATGCTTTAAAAAGCTAAAACCCAATGGCAAAATAATAGTAAGAGATGCTAATGCTGATATGAAACTACGCACAAAAGTGACAAAACTTACAGAGTTATTCAGCACACGACTATTAAGGTTTAATAAAATAACCTATAATAATTTGTGCTTCATATCGGGTCAAAAAATAATTAATTTAGCCCATAATCATGGTTTCAATGTCGAAATATTAGATAATACAAAATACACTTCAAACCTAATATACTTAATAGAAAGAAAGAAGAATACATAAACACTATGTGGTTATTATTGGGGCAGGTTTAGGAGGATTATTAGGAATGAACTACTTACTAAATAAATTTAGAATTGTATAAAGTGAAGTATGATATAGTTATAATAGGAAGTGGATTAGGAGGGCTGACATGTGGAAGCATATTAAGTCAGCAAGGTTACAAGGTTTGTATTCTTGAAAAACACTATCAGATAGGAGGTTGCCTTCAAATCTTTAAACGAAAAGGCAAATCATTTGACACGGGAATGCATTATATTGGCAGCTTTGGCGAGGGTGAAATATTGAACAAATTATTTAGGTATTTTGGAATTTATGACAAAATAAAAGCTGAAAAACTTAACGAAAATGCTTTTGATATTATCACCTTTGGTGGTGAAGAGTATAGCTATCCGCAAGGAGTTGAAAATTTTAAAAACAGCTTGTTAGAAAAGTTTCCAGAAGAAAAAGACGGGATCAATACCTATTTTTCAAAAATTCTTGAGATAAATAATTCCATTGATATTTTAAACTTAAGAGATATAAGCAATTTTGGCCTGACCATTAAAAACTCAATGGATATAAATGTATATGAATACATAAAATCAATTACAAAAAATAAATCGCTACAAAACATTTTAGCCGGATTAAACTCATTGTATGCAGGAGAACAAGACTCTGCACCGCTATTTATTCATGCTGTAATTACAAAGTTTTTTTTACAAAGTGCGTGGCGCCTTATTGGTGGAGGAAATCAAATTGCTAACGCACTAAAAAAAGTTATTGAAGCTAACGGAGGCGTACTAAAAACCAGGGCAAAAGTTGTTAAACTGCTCTACGATGGAAATAAAATAACAAAATTAAAGCTTGAAAATGGGGAGCTTATAGATGGAGCCACATTTATTTCAAGTATACACCCAACCAATACAATAAATCTGGTTGAAGAAGGTGCTTTTAAAAAAGCATATGTTAAGAGGTTGAATAAGCTCGAAAATACCATCTCTACTTTTAGCTTATATATTGCGTTAAAGGAAAAAAGCTTTAAATACATTAATTCTAATATTTACTATTATAAGAACGCAAATGTATGGGAACTAACCGACTACCGTGTTAAAGATTGGCCAGTCGGTTTTATGCTCTATACAACCGAAAGCAAAAAAAATCCCGGGTATGCGGAAAGCTTAATTGTTTTAAGCCCTATGCATTATGCTGAAATGAAAGCATGGGAAAATACTTCCATTGGTAACAGAGGAGAAGATTATAAAGAAATGAAGAAACAAAAGGCTGAACAACTTCTAAATCTTGTTGAGCATAAATTTCCGGATATCCGCTCATGCATTGATGAATATTTTAGTTCAACCCCATTAACCTACCGAGATTATACAGGAACAATAGAGGGTTCAATGTATGGAATAAAACATAACTGCAACAGCCCCTTACATTCTGTAGTTCTGCCAAACACCAAAATTAAAAACCTATTTTTAACAGGGCAAAACACAAACCTACATGGTATTTTAGGAGTTTCACTTGGAGCAGTATTAACATGTGGTTCCATAATTGGATTGAATAATATTATTGCAAAAATCAGGAATGAAAAGGCTTAAAAAAATACTTATCAGAAGTTTAGGAGTTATTGTTGTAACCATAATTGTATTGTTAATTATTTACAAATACATGGTACAACTTGAACCTCCGTATATTAAAGATAAATCATCATTAAATTTAATTAAACAAAAAATTAATGATAGCCTTTACATGTGCGATGATAGCTGGTTACGCCTGAATAAATCGGGAATTTGGGAAATGTATGTTGCTGGTTCTCCTTTTGAGCTGGGAGTAAAGAATGGAAAGTTAACTCAACAACTTTCTGAAGAACAAGAAGATAAGTTCATCGAATTTATTAAATCCATTATTCCTTCAGAAGCTACTTTAAACTACCTAAAATACTTTATTGCCTGGTTTAATAAAGATCTTGATAAATACATGCCCAAAGAACTTCAGGAAGAAATCTATGGAGTTTCTTTATTTGCATCTGAAAAATTTGATTTTGTTGCTCCAAATTATCATAGAATCCTTAACTATCATGCAGCTCATGATATTGGACACACTATTCAAAACATGAATCTTGTTGAATGTACTGCCTTTAGCCTTAAAAATGAGCTTACATCTGATAGTTCTTTGTTGATTGGAAGAAACTTTGACTTTTCAGCCGGAGATGATTTTGCCAGAAACAAAATTATTGCTTTCTGTAAACCTGATACAGGATATAAGTTTATGTATGTAACATGGGCTGGAATGGTTGGGGTTTTATCAGGAATGAATGAACACGGGTTGACGATTACTTTAAATTCAGCAAAATCGGCTATTCCAGTTTCGGCAAAAACGCCTGTATCAGCAGTTTCCAGGATGATATTACAATATGCAAAAACGATAGATGAGGCCTATCAAATAGCAAAATCCTACGAAACCTTTGTTTCGGAATGTTTTTTTATTGGTTCGGCTATTGATAGCAGCACTGCTATTATTGAAAAATCGTTAAGCAAAACTATTTTGTTTTCAAACAATACTTCCAGTTTAATACTCACTAACCATTATCAAAGCGACTCCTTAAAAAACACCCCCCTGAATATTGAAAGTTTAAATGAGGGTAGTTCCCTATACCGATACAAAAGGGTTGCACAACTAATCAACAAAACCAGCTCTGTTGATTACTTAAAAATGGCCTCCATTTTACGAAATCAAAAAGGCCTGGATGATAAAAACATAGGTATGGGAAACGAAAAAGCAATTAATCAGCTCGTTTGCCACCATTCAATTATTTTTAATCCCGAAAAAAAAATAGTATGGGTTTCTGAGTTCCCCTATCAGCTGGGTAAATATATTGCTTATGACCTGAACAAGGTTTTTGCAGATACCTTTGCAATTGAATCTGTAAAAAACATTAATGAGGAGCAGCTAACTATACCCGAAGATACTTTCCTTGTCTCCAAACAATACGCCAGGTTTAAAAAATATAAAAAAGAAACACAATTTATTAAAAAAATTATTGATAATGAATCAATTGCAACGCTAAAAAATGAGCAAATTGAAAGTTATTTAAAATTAAACCCTGAATATTATTATTGCTACTATATTATTGCTGAATATTTTAGGACTAAAGCTAATTATCAAAAAGCGATTGATTACTACAACCTTGCTCTATCAAAAGAGTGCCCAAGAGAAGTGGACAAAAAACAAATTATTGAGGCCTTAACTAAAACAAAAACGTTAATGAATGAATAATTTTTTCAAATTATTTCGCAATAAACAAATTCCATATTATAACTAACCATTTTAGGTATATTTTATAACTAAAATCATAAAACTGCAATACTTTTTAATACTTTAGCCGCTCTAAAATATAAATATAAAGAGTCATTAAATAAAACACCTAAATACCAGGATATACAAATACTCAATTTCGTAAAGAGTTTTAAAAAAAATAGTCAATGTTCATTCCTCAAATTGAAAAAAAAACAAAAGCAGAAATAAAACAATACCAAGAGTTTAGGCTAGTTGAGTCTTTACAATATTTATCTGCCAAGTCAAAGTTTTATAGGCGTTTTTTCGATGAGAACAAAATTAATATCAAAAAAATAAAAACACTTGAGGATTTAACACAAATACCAGTTATAACAAAGGATGAACTGCAACAATTCAACCAGGATTTTATTTGTGTTGAAAAAGATAAAATCATTGACTACCTGACGACTTCCGGAACACTTGGAGATCCGGTGGTTTTTACCCAAACCGAAAAAGACCTGCAAAGGTTGGCCTACAACGAATATATATCCTTTGCTTGTGCTGATGCTAAAAAAGATGATGTATTTCAATTAATGGTTACGTTAGACCGGAGATTTATGGCTGGTATGGCCTATTACGAAGGCATTAGAAAGTTAGGGGCCGGAATTATTCGTGTAGGGCCGGGTAATCCGGGTTTACAATTTGATACCATTAAAAGAATTAACCCAACTGCGTTTGTAACGGTTCCATCTTTTCTGCTTAAACTAATAGAATATGCTGAAATTCAAGGAATTGACCACAAAAAAACCTCTATTAAAAAAGCTGTTTGTATAGGCGAAAGCTTAAGAAATCCTGATTTTAGTTTAAACACCCTGGGTCAAAGAATTAAGGAAAAATGGGACATTAAGCTCTATTCAACCTATGCATCAACAGAAATGGGGACGGCATTTACTGATTGCCGTGAAGGAGTAGGAGGTCACCACCATCCTGAAATGATAATTGTTGAATTCCTGGATAAAAATAACAAGCCTGTAAAAGAAGGTGAAGCTGGAGAAGTAACAATTACATCACTTGGGGTAGAAGGAATGCCGTTGTTAAGGTTTAAAACAGGTGATATTTGCATGCACTATACCGAGCCGTGTGCATGCGGAAGAAATACCATGCGTTTAGGACCAGTAATTGGAAGAACAAAACAAATGATAAAATACAAGGGCACAACTCTCTATCCACCAGCATTATATGATATTTTAAATGACATTGAAGGCATCAAAAACTATATTGTAGAAGTATCAACTAATCAAATTGGTACTGATGATGTACTTATAAAAATAGGATGTAATAGTTATGACATTACTTTTGAAAAAAAAATTAAAGATCATTTTAGATCAAAATTAAGAGTAGCACCATCATTAAGCTTTTTTTCACCTCAAGAAATTCAAAAAGAACAGTTTCCTGAGATGAGCAGAAAGCCAATAACTTTTATTGATAAAAGAAAAACAATGGAATAAAGCAAAATTAATCGCTCCAGAATGAACTTTAAAAAACTCAGCCCCAATTCAGAACCAGGAACATTGCGACCAAGAAAAGGCTACTATATATCTGAATTAAAGCAATTTACTGATACTCCTTAAAAATAGCCCTTAATGGATTAAATAACCTTTGAAGAATGGATATATTTTCTGTAATAATTTCAGCAGTTCCATTCATTTGTTGCGAAAACGGAAGCTCTTTACCATAGTTAGTAACCAGGTTTTGTGGAATTTCTACTGTCACTAAATAAAACTCTTCTTGCGGAACTAATGCAATGGAAACAATTTTGCCTTGTACGGTACCATATTCCATGTATGGAAAACTGTTAAGCTTAATGTTGACTAATTGCCCGTTTTTTACTTTTCCAGAACCCGCAATTGGTAATTGAAGTTTTCCGATGATCTTACTGGATTCTTTGGGAACTATGGTTAAAGCAATTTCTCCAACTCCAATATTTTGGTTTTTGCTCCAGATTTTTGAAAACGAAACGACCCCTTCAATCGGGCTTTTGAACAAATAAAGCAATTCCCAGGCTTCAATCTCGCTTTTTAGCACATCGTAGGCCGACTTTAACTGAATTTGAAAATTATTTTCCTGCTCTTGTTTTTGAAGTTTGAGGTCTAAAACAGACTGTTCTAGCTGCGTAATTTGAATTTCGCTGTTTACAATGGAGGTTCGTGATGATTCGTAGGAATATTTTTTCTGAATAAATTCTCGTTCCGCCTTTTCGAATTCTGATGGAGGAATTACTTTTTTCTCAAACAATCCAGAATCGCGCGAAAATTGTTTAGCAGCCAGGTTAAGTTCCTGCTTTGTTAAAGTTGACTGCTTTTGTTGACTATACAACTGAAGTTTTGTTTTCTGCAACTGCTTATTTAATGCCAGGATTTTTTGCTGATGATAATTTAAATCGATAAAATTCTGGTATTCGTAGTAAAGCCTTAAAAACGAAGAATAACCTGTCTGAATATTACCCAGTTCATACGAAGGGTTAAAATTTTGAAACTGACTGGTATCATAAAGCAAGAAAAACCCTTTCATGGAATCCAGTTTGCTTTTTAATTCTAATACATCTTTGTGGTTTGCCGTGTTTTCAATAATGGCAAGTATTTCTCCTTTTTTTACCGTTTGCTTATCCTCAACAAAAAGCAGGTCTATTTTTCCACTTGTTTTAGCAACCAATGAAGCCGGAGGATTCTCGGTAGTAACTGATATTGAGGAACTTATAATATCGGGATATTTAAAAAACATGCTTCCGATAAACAGTAACAAAAGCACTACAAAAATTACCCCAATACCACTGCGGATAATCCAGTGAGGAATATGACCAAGTATTTCCTGGACTTCTTCGGACCGTATTTCTATGTTATTTGCTTCACTCATTTTAATGGAACACAATTTTGGGACACGGATTGAACGGATCAAACGGATTAAATTTGATTTAAACCCTTCAAATCCGTTTAATCTGTTTCATCTTTGTCCTAATTCTTCTTTTTCATATCATTCGTAAATATCTTCCTCTTAAACTCTGGTTCTTTTCCAAAATTAAATAAAATTCCAACTTCCATTTTAGTTGCCTTCAGATAATTTAATAATTGGGCCTCGTTATCAGACACAAGTGCTTTCGCTGCTTTTAGCTCAACAACAACTTTGTTTTCAACTAAAATATCTGCGTTGTACTCACCAACAAGCTGATTATCGTAATATACCTTTATCGCTTTTTGTGGTTCAAAGCCCAACCCCATCTTATCTAATTCTATACACATTGCCCTTTCATACACCTTTTCAAGAAAACCATAGCCCAAAATATTGTAAACTTTATAGTAAGCTTTTATTATCTTCTCTGTCAACTCTTGGTGTAACATAACATTGCTCTTTAAGGTACTAATTATTATTTTGGACACAAACCAAACGGATTGAACGGACAATGTTCGATCTTTTAATCCGCTAAATCCGCCTAATCAGTCAGATCCGTGTCCCTTTTAAATCTGTCAACCATCAATTCCCCAGCTCTAATTGGTTCTTCACCAATTCATAATACGCCCCTTTCTTCTTGCTCAATTGCTCATGCGTTCCCAACTCCACAATTTTTCCTTTTTCCAGCACCACTATTTGGTCAGCATTTTTTACTGTGCTTAACCTATGCGCTACCACAACCACCGTTTTACCTTTAAAGAACTCATCCAGCTTTTCCATAATTTTTCGTTCGTTATTGGCATCCAGTGCATTGGTGGCCTCATCAAGGAAAATGAATTCTGGATTTTTGTATACCGCACGTGCAATTAAAATTCGTTGCTTTTGTCCCTGGCTTAAACCATGTCCGTCCGAACCAATTTTAGTATTGTAACCTAAGGGCAGCCCCTCTACAAACTCCTGTATATTAGCCACTTTAACAGCATTCAACAATTTTTCCTTATCCACTATTTCATCGCTTACAGCAACGTTTTTTGCTATGGTATCCGAAAAAATAAAACCATCCTGCATTACCACACCGCACTTCCCACGCCACATGCGTTGGCTATAGTTTTGTAATTTACTCCCTCCTACTTCAATTTCGCCTTTTACAGGCTCGTAAAAGCCCAGCAACAACTTAATTAATGTAGTTTTACCACTTCCACTGGTACCTACAATAGCTGTAATTTTATTTTCAGGGATATCCAAATTCAGGTTTTCCAACACCAATTCGGAATGCGGCCCTTCGTACTGAAAAGATAAATCGCTAATTCCAATGGCCCTGCTGACAGGTAAATCCATCAGCTTAGCATCATCCGGGTTCTCCTCGTCTTCTTTGTCGTGGATTTCGCCCAGCCTCTCTAAACTTATTTTTGCATCCTGTGCCGATTGCATAAAACTAATCATTTGCTCCACCGGACTGTTTAGCTGGCCGATTATGTATTGCACAGCCAGCATCATACCCAGGGTCATTTGTCCGTCAATAACTGCTGCTGCAGCAATAAATGAAATAAAAATATTTTTAACTTCGTTAATAAACACCGAACCAGCCTGCTGGTATTGGTTTAAAGAAAGGCTTTTTACATTTACCTTGAACAAGGCAGCCTGAATGCGTTCCCATTCCCATCGTTTTTGCTTTTCGCAATTGTTAAGCTTAATTTCCTGCATGCCGGTAATTAGCTGGATAACATTGCTTTGATTATTAGAAAGCTGAGCAAAACGCTTATAATCTAAAACTTTTCGCCTTTTCATAAAAACAATAATCCACAATGCATACAGTGTGCTTCCGAATAAAAATACAAGGAAAATAATTACATTATAAAAAGCCAAAATAGCACCAAAGATAATTAAGTTAAAAACAGAAAACAGTATGCTTAAACTTGTTGATGTCAAGAAGTTTTGGATTCTTGTATGATCGCCAATCCGTTGCATTAAATCCCCAATCATTTTTATGTCGAAAAAACGAATTGGGAGTTTCATCAACTTAATCAGAAAGTCGGAAATTAACGAAATATTAATACGCGTGCTAATGTGCAATAATATCCAGCCCCTAATAAACTCAATGGCTGTTCTACCGGTAAACAACATTAATTGGGCAATCAGCACCAAGTAAACAAAGCTAATATCCCTATTGGAAATACCATAATCTACAATTGACTGGGTAAGGAAAGGGAAAATCAATTGCAATAAACTACCTGCCAGCAAACCCAAAAACAACTGGGTTAAAAACTTTTTATAAGGCCGTAAATATTTAAACAAAAACCGAAAGCTGGCTTTGTTTTGTTTTTCATCATCCTCGGCATAAAAGTCGGGGGTGGTTTCCAGTAAAAGGCAAACCCCTTTTTCCAGTCCTTCTTCTTTAGTACTTAACCATGCTCCTTTAAACTCCTTTTCTGTCAGTTTTACAAGTCCTTCAGCAGGATCTGCCATATGGATAATATATCCATTTTTATTTTTAGTTATTTTGTGAATGACCACAAAATGCTCCTGTTTCCAATGTGCAATGCATGGCAACGGGGCCTCATTTACCAGTTGTTCAAAAGTAATCTTTACTCCCATTGTACGAAAGCCAATGCTCTCGGCAGCTTCGCTGGTACCTAGCAAGGAGACACCTTCGCGGGTAATGTAACTTTTTTCGCGCAGGGTTTCCAGTGAATAGTTCTTTCCATAGTATTTGGCCACCATGCGCAGGCAGGTGGGGCCACAGTCCATGGCATCGAGCTGGGTGTAGTGGGGGAATTTTTTCATTTAAGGAGTAGGGATTTTATAGAACACAGATTGGGCGGATTTAACAGATTTAGATTGATTTTTTTTATTTAATTAATGGTTTTGCAAATTTAAAAAATATACACTTCTTTCACGAAGAGTTTCCAACAAATAGTTCTTTCCATTTTATTTGGCCACCATGCGCAGGTAGGTGGGGCCACAGTCCATGGCATCGAGTTGGGTATAGTGGGGGAATTTTTTCAGAAAGGTTTAATTGCCTGCAAAGATAGAAATATTTGACTAGCTTTAAACTATGGTATAGTATGTCAATATTATTTTTCTAAAACAGTTATCTCTACCCTGCGGTTTTGCCTCCTCCCTGCTTCAGTATTATTATCAGCAATAGGTTTTGAGCTACCATAGCCTCTATAGCTCAACCTTTCATATGGAACACCTTTTTTTACCAAATAATCTACTATAACTTTTGAGCGTTCTTTTGATAGTTCATTGTTCCTCTTTTCACTTCCAACATTATCCGTATATCCTGAAATCTCAATTCTCAATTGTTTCAGCTTTTTTAGTTCGTCTGCTAATTGATTTAATGCTTCATAAGATGAAAACCTTAGAACAGCTTTGTTGGTTTCAAATAAAATATTTTCCATTACGAGTGTACTACCTACCTCCAGGGTTTTGATATTAGCTAACTTTTCATCTATTTCAACTAACTTCATATCATCAAACTCAATATTTGTCCATATTTTGGTGTAAATGGTATCTATTGTTCCAAAAACTAAATACTTTTCGCCCCCTTTTGCCATAAAGTCTATTGACATCGGGACATAAAATGCCCTATAACATTCTTCATAAGTTCGTTCTTTAGGAAGCATGCCAATAGCCTCTTCTCTAGCTAATAAATCAATTTGGGTACTATCGTTTAATTGTTCTCTTCGAATAAAAAACTCTACCAATTCCGGAACTACAATCTCCTTATTATAACTTCCAAACGATGTAATACGAATATAGTAGCTTAATCTGTAATAACTTCCCTTATTCAAACGCTCCTTCAAAGGAACCTGAAATACCGTTTTACAAAGAGGTTCTTTAGTTGCTATTTGATAATTTCTATAACTAAGAGAAACAGCTCCGTCAGGATATAACCTTCGTTGAAGCTCTTCATTGGTCAAAACATTTATATTGCGCCCTCTTTTTGTCCTATTAGTAGTAAAATATTTCCAGTACTTTAAATTCTCGAAAACCTTTGGCTTATATGGAATAGTATCCGTTGTAAACTCTTCAAAACTTCCGTTTAGCACCAAATTTTGGGCTTTTGAAAAGCTACATAGACAAAAAAAAAGTATATTGATAAAAACTATTTTAATGATTTTCATATTCGATTTCATTCATTTCTAAAAATTCCACTAACGGCATCAGGCCAATTTCTTTTCTAATTTCATCAATGTTCTCTACATCTTCTAAAGGATAAAGTTCCTGTTTGCCTGTTTCTTTGTTTCGACTCAGCTGGGTTCCATACTTTTGCTTTTTTCCTTCTTTCAACAATACCTGATCAACTAAACATGCATAGTCCTCGCCATCCTCTTTCCCTGACTTAACAGCATCCAATATTATAGGCAGGTACTTTTTTTGCACTTCAATATTTCTGGTATGTTGAAGCACAAAAAACGGGGCAATACTGGCAATTTCATACCCAGTTGTTGATTTGTCAGGCCACCCATATTTTTTAACTATTTCACTTAGTCTGGTTTGATTAATAGAATCTAGTAAGTTTTGTAAAGTCATTATTGAATCCATTTCTCTTGAACCATCTCTATATTTTGCCGCATAAAAATCTATTCTTTCTCTGTACATTTGATCATCAGCGTATATTTGCCAAACCGATTTAACTAATCCCTTGTCAAGTTTGGGGTTATTGCTAAAATAATTGTCTTCAAGCTTTCTTGCTATTTCTTTCCAATTTTCATCATCATATACCCCCCTAAAACCAGGCATATAAACAATTGAAACAGGAAGTGTAACAAAGTTATTTTTTTGTCTGTTAAGATAGAACATGGCAGAATCTTTATTCCCCAATTGGGCATAAGACATTGCCATATTCAAAAAATTATTATCCACCAAACCAAGCTCATGATATAAATTAATGGCTAACCGGGCATCTCCTGCCATTTGGGCACTATCCGCCCTAGTTATTGTATATTGTGATTTAATATTTCCTGCAATTAAGCCGAATAATAAAATCATATAAATTTTAAAATATTTCATAACATTAATTTTTAAAAGTTGCTGTATAAGGATCATAATTACATTTTTCGGGTTTTGAAAACGGATTTTTCTCATTTTCTATATAAACACGACAATCAAGACATATGTACCTAAACTCGCAATCTTTGCATACTTCGATTTTATCTTTTGAAACAAACCAGCATTTCTTAAAATTTTCATGCTCCAACGCTTCTAATAAACTAACACTTTTTATATTACCATATGAATAGGCAAAAGAAGGGCAGTTTTTAATTTCACCATTTTCATCAATAGCAATCTTCCTGTTTAAACAAGTATTATAATTTTGAGCTTCAGTAAATAATTGAATATTCGGTGAAAAACGATGTGGAATAATAACTCCACAAGAGTTGCATGAGTTAAATGGTCTGTCCTGAAATACAATAAAGGCTTCATCTTCCGCCTCTCTTTCTAAAAACTTGTTTTCATCTGCACCAGTAACAATTATTGAACTTATCCGGTTATATTTATAGGTCAACTTCTTAAGCTCGTCTATTTTTACCAGATCACCTAAAGGAAGTAATACCTGTACAGATTTTATAATTGATTCTTTTAACAAGTTTAAGATTGTTTCCAAATAGGAAATAGATACTTGTTTGTAAAATCTTAACTGAATATACTTACAACCAAGTTCTTCTAATTGTCTAAAAATAACATCAAAATTATATGTTATATCTCTTATATCAATAATAGCATTGCTAATTTTTGCAGGATAGTCCCAATTCAGACTAAGTTTTGGAAATTTCTTATGCTCCTCTATTTTTCCTATGAAGCCAAATTCATTTTCAGTTAAAAATTGAAGATACTCTCCTATTATTACACTATCATATTCCTTTTCTACTTCTTCAATTGGTTTCTTTTCAAAATCCTCTACAATTAATCGATACAAAGAGTTTGGAATAAACGTGTATTGCTGCCTTTGCAAATCACATATAATACCACGTCTTGCCCCGTTTACCGGTATGCAATTTGCAAATAACTTAAAGTATGTATGCATTTTAAAAATTAGAAATTGGTTTATAAAAATTAGTTAAACCAAAATAGTTTAAGGTATCATAGGCCTCTACTTCTATTGATTTAGTTAATACCTTCTTATCTTCTTTTATACTCATAAAATTTAGAGGTACTTTTGATAAATCGACATCTAATTTTTCTATCAATTTTATTGGCTCTTCCATTCTAATTAGTTAATAAGCAGTTCAGCAATTTTTTTTTCAATATGATAATTACACGTTTCTGACACCATCCCAAACTGACCAACCGGGTTCACTTCCAAAAAAACATACTCTTCTGCATTTGTGTATATAAGGTCAATTGAGCCAGTATCCAATCGCACCTGTTGCATGAATCTTTCCAACTTTTTTTCAAGTTCGCCTGGCAGTTGATAAGGAACCATTCTATTAGGCTTACTCCAATTGTACTTTCTAAAATCCACTTGTGTTTGAAAATCCCTTTGAGAAAAAATAGCCATAGGATAAAACTCACCTTTTAAATAAAAAACACGAAGTTCATATTTTTTTTCAAGCTTTTGCTGAAACAAGGTTGGAAAAAAAGTATCAGGACACTCAATAAGTCCCTCGTAGTCAACCTCTTCTGTATACTGACAAAAAAAATGATTTCCCAGTTCAATTTGAAATCCATTACTTATAGCTTTTGAAACAACCCTTTTATTCTTTGTTAAAAATTTCAACAATTCATTTTTTCTTGTTGTAATGATAGTATCTGGTACTTGGAGTCCAATCTGCGAAGCAACATTTAGATTAATCAATTTGTTATCATTTCTATTCTCAGTAAAATTGCCTATTTTATTTTTCGTTTCTAAATAGTACATAATGGAATCAGAAAAAATATTCTTTTCATCTTCCAAAAACCAGTGAAGTGGATCATAGGTTTTATTTATCTCCCAGTCAGCACTAAAACAGTGCCTTATGTCTCCACGTCTCCAGTAATAAGACTTAACCCTGTTAAACTCTATAACCTTACCAGCTATCCTAAATTCTAAAAGAACTTTATTTAATACTATAGAATAGTTTATTATTTCAATTTGGGTATTTGAATCATTTAATAATAGTATATCATAATTAAAATACTTCACCCAATCATAAACATCAAAAGCACTTATATCATTCTTGTCATTTGAAAATAGTAAAATCACAATCAATATAATTAAATCTGTAATACCAGCTCTTAATGTGTTTTTGAGAGCTGGTAATTTTTCAATTTCGATATAACTTAAGAGCAATGAACTTGCAATAAGCAAATATCATATACTTAATACCAAATATTTACGAAGCTATTTTTGCTCTTGATGCATAATTTAGTGACTTATAATTCTCTTTTGCCGTATAATAATACCCACCAGAGATATAATCACTTCCTTGATTTGTCCATGATCCACCTCCTTTAATTTTATTTAAATCAGAGATTTCATCCTTTTTTAAAGGCTCAAAAAGATCATTTTGTAATGTTTCTAATTTTTTCATTCTAATAGTTTTTTAAATTTAACAATAAAATTAAGCCGACTATATAAATAATTACGTAATTTCTTTAAGGTGCTTTTTTAGCATAAACCCCATCACAATCCCTCGCAAAACATCATTCTTCCCTAAAAATACTTCTACAAACCATTACAATATACCTTACGGATCTGAAGATGACTTAACACTATATCGCAAAGTACAATCCCTATATAAAAATGCTTTCGTAAAGCATTGCAAAATGCCTTTTTACAATGCTTAAATAGGTTTTGATTGAATGTCTGTCCTAGAGTAATTGTGCCATATCTTTAGAAATTGGTTTATTAAAAATTAGATCCTAAAAATCCGTCTAATCTGTTAAATCTGTGTCCTATTTTTCTTCAAATATTGTCGAAAAAAAAATTAACGGCCAAACAAAATGAGCATAAAAGCGCGAACAGCCATCATTTTATGTGCGAATAGATACCAAAATGGCGTAAGTGGACATCAAAATGGCGTGAACGGACTTTACAAAGCCGCTAAATACTGAAATTCAATACTTTACGCTCCAAGTTTTTTGCAGTATTTTTCCAGCTCCTGTCCGAATGTTTTTTTGTAGCTTTTTGAAACAGGTATAGACAAATCGTTTTTAAGCTGTAATTGAAGGCCATTTTTGCACCTGCCTTTTATCTTTAACACATTAACTATATAGCTTCGGTGGCACCTCACAAAGTAGGGTAAATCAAGCTTTTTTACGGCACTACCAATCGACAGGCGAATTTGTTTTTCATCTTGCTCCTCAAAAAATAAGCAGATGTGTTTATCATCGGCTTTTATGGCACAAATGTCTTCGGGATTAATAAATTCTGTGCCACCAAATGAAGGTAATTCAATAAATGGTTGCTCTTTCATTTCTGGTTAACTTATTTATAATTAAAGATTTAACTCATTACCGGTTATACAAACACAAAAAATAACCGTAATGCATAGATATTTATTACATTAACCAGGAAAATGT
>JBNKJW010000281.1:0-14176 GCA_050291445.1 Bacteroidales bacterium
TTGCAGCGCAAAAGAAAAAGAGTTTAAAATGAAAGAAACAAAGCAAAATAAGAGAAAAAGTCATAGACTTGAAGAATTTGGCGTCCAAGTTGCAAACTTGAACGATAGAAACGGATATGTTAACTTGGAACAGCAGGTGAATAAAAAACTTTGAGCGACTTTGTGAACAACTTAGTGATACTTTGTAATGCTAAAAGCAATAGATCTCAAAATTATAATAAGCTAATATCCAATTAGGAAATTAAAAAATCAAAAGTGTGAATAATAAAGGACGAAAATCAGGAAGAAGGGAAAGATTTGTGCAAATCCGCCTAATCTGTGTCATCAGTGTTCTATTCCTTAGTGTGTTATTATCTGTGCCAGCCATCGCCCAGCAAGCCCCCATTTTCACCCAGCACCCCCTTAATGGTTACGTGTTAAACCCGGCCAAAGCAGGCGATAACGACAACCTAAACATTTTTATGTTTTACCGCAACCAGTGGACAGGCATGCCAGGTGCCCCCGAAACCATGGCCATTACTGCCGATGGGGCCATAAAAGATAAAAAAATTGGCCTTGGGTTGAATGTTACCCGCGATGCAGCCAACATCATAGGCCAAACTTCGGGCATGGGAACGTTTAGTTATTTTCTAACCTTCCCAAATGATCACAGCCTTTCGGCTGGAATCTCGCTGGGCTTTGCACGTAACGAAATTTATTTTGATCGTATTGTAGCGAACAATGCTGCTGACCCTTCTATTTTAAACTCTACCGACTCAAAAACTAACTTTGATGCCGATTTTGGGTTGAACTACAAATACAAAACCTTTGAACTGGGCTTTACCACAAAACATTTATTGGCAAGCAGTTATCGTTACGAAAAAACAGAGGAAGCCAAAGCATTAAACTATCAGTTAATCAGGCATTATATCATTAATGCAAAATATCAGTTTACATTGGTTGATGATCACCTTGATGTAAGCCCGGGTCTTTTATTTAAAAGTGCACAAGGCCTGCCTGTTCAATATGAAGTTTCGGTAATGGCAAAATGGGACAAAAAAGTTTGGCTGGGAGTGGCTTACAAGGAGCAATTTGGCTTT
The DNA here is from genome assembly GCA_050291445.1 of Bacteroidales bacterium. Taxonomy (GTDB): domain Bacteria; phylum Bacteroidota; class Bacteroidia; order Bacteroidales; family NBLH01; genus NBLH01. Next base: position 1,080 of record JBNKJW010000281.1, read on the forward strand.
GGAGCCTGGTTTGGGGCCTATATTCACCCCAATATTATGGTTTCTTATGCCTATGAGTACACTACCGGAAAGCTGGCCAGTTATGCAAACAGCACACACGAAGTCGTAGTAGGGTTTGTTCTCAGTAGAGATAATAAAAAGGCAAAGCATTCAAAAGCAAAGCAAAAAAGAGATTTCAACAAGGTGGTTCAAATACAATCGGAAGAATTGGATAAGCTTGAACAGGAAAATCAGCGCTTGAAAGAGTTAATCAAAAAAAATGAGGATAATATTTCAGGCCTTAAAGAAGAAGTTGACCGGTTGAAAAAGGATTACAACCTAAATAAAGATACCATTGAACTGGTAATTGAAAAATACAGGTATGTTGAGCCCACTACGGATGAGGAAATTGCCTTACAGGACAGTATTGACCATGTGAATCCTTCAGATTATTACGTAATTGTAGGAACGCAGCTAAAGGTAGACAATGCCAAGTTGCTGCAGAAAATCCTTCAACGCGAAAAGGGATTGGCTACAAGAGTGGTTAGCAGAGAAGACAATAAATATTTCTTTGTTTATACTAACAAATTTAATACGCGAAAAGAAGCTGTAAAGGAAATCTTCAGGTTGCGCAAATTAAACATTATGCACCTGGTGTTTGGAAATATCTGGATTTATAAAAGTGAGAAAGAATAATCAGACGACATAAAAACAATATCTTAACCTCTAATTTAAAATAAACAGAAGTCGTAATTTTAAAAATCAATAATGAAAAAGTACCTTTTAATTTTAGTTTTAGTAAGTCTTTTTGCAAAACCTGTTTTTGCACAGGTTAACTCTCAGGACTCTCTTGCACTAGTAGCCTTGTACAATGCTACTGATGGAGATAATTGGACGAACAATAATGGATGGTTGGTTGAGTCGGTAAATAATTGGCATGGGATTACAGTTACAGGAGACAGGGTGACAGAAATAAGACTATATGGTAATAATTTGGTTGGGGATGTTCCTGCTGCTATTGGTGATTTAACAGCTCTTACATATCTTAGTGTGTATCAAAACACATTAAATAATATTCCTTCGGAATTAAGTAACTTATCAGCACTTACAAACCTTGCCATTAGTTACAATTCTCTGGCAAGCATTCCTAATGAAATCAGGTTGCTAACGAACCTGAACAATTTATATCTTGGCGGCAATTTGTTAACAAGTATTCCCGATCTGTCATCATTAAGTAATTTGGTAGCGTTAGGTGTTGGAAATAACAAACTTGATTTTGGGGATCTTGATTTGATAAATATAAATTTTGAGAACCTCAATCTTGTATACTATAGTCCCCAGTCAGAAATTCAACTTAACAAATCCGAATCAGGTAGTATAATATATTTAATATGCTCGGTTAGTGGTACAAATAACCAATATAAATGGTTCAGGAACAATATTGAAATTGAAGGAAAAACTGAAAATGTCCTGCCAATACAAAATACTGATGCCGGGGCATATAGGTGTGAAATAACTGATGTAAACTACCCTGAATTAACACTCAAAACCTCAACAGAAGAAATTGGCCTAATTAACGGAGTAATGCCTGGTGATTATAATGCCCTAATAGCCTTTTACGATGCCACAAACGGAGATAATTGGTCAAGAAGAACAAACTGGAAAAGCAGCGAACCTATAAGAAACTGGCACGGTGTAACAGTAAAAGATTACAGGGTAGCTGAACTATCTTTTTCGAATAACCAACTGGAAGGGGATATCCCTCCTGAATTTGGGGATCTTACTGCGCTTGTTCAATTTACGGCAGACAACAATGAATTAACCAGCATTCCTCCTGAAATAGGAAATTTGTCTAGCTTGAATTATCTTAATCTTAATTTAAATAAATTAAAAAGTATACCTGACGAAATAGGCTACCTTACTTCACTGGGAGGCCTATCTTTACTAGATAACCATATAAGTAAACTCCCAGCCACAATTGGAAACTTGACAAACCTTAAATATTTAAGTCTTGAACGTAACGTATTAACAGAACTCCCTGTAGAAATTGGAAATTTATCCTCTTTAGAAACACTTAATTTATTCAGGAATTATTTAACAAGCATCCCCTCTGAGATTTCGAATTTAACCCAACTATCTGGCTTAACTCTTACGCGTAATGAAATTAATGAATTGCCTGATTTATCAGGTTTGTTAAATCTAAATGCATTGGCCATTGATGAGAACAAACTTGATTTTGAAGATTTAGAAAGTACAAATTATTCTTTTAATGATTATACAGTTTATGATGATCAAGACAGGATTAACTATACTTATTCAAACGGTAATATTAGTGTTTCACCCGGGGGGACAGGTACCACTTATCAATGGTATAAAAATGAAGTGCTTATTGAAGGTGCAACTAACAACACACTCAATATAACTGATACTGAGAATAGTACATACCATTGTGAAATGAGCAATTCAAATTTCCCCAAACTTGTATTAAAATCGGTAAAGGCCTACCTGCCAGCTGAAGTACCACAGGAAGAATATGATCTGTTAGTACAGTTCTACAATTCTACAAAGGGGGAAAGCTGGACGAATAGCACCAATTGGCTTAGCGATGCACCTGTTTCTGAATGGTTTGGTATAACTGTAGGAGGAAACCATGTTACTGCCATTGAATTAAGTAACAACAATATTGAAGGTGCTATCATTAGTTTTTCAGATTTGACAAAACTTGAAAGATTAGATCTGGCAAATAATAAGTTAAGTGGGGACATATTAACACTTATCAACAATTTAAATAATTTAAAATACACGAATTTAGCTAATAACCAATTATTTTATTCAAGTTATTCAGGGCTAAATGCCTACAAACTGGAACATCTTATACTTGCTAATAATAATATAGGATCGTTGCAAAAAATCACCTTTCTGAAAATGCTTCAAAGGGTTGAAATAGAAAATAATTACCTTCATTTTGATGACGTTGTTCAACTAAAATCACTTGCTCTTAATACACTTAGTTATAACCCTCAGAAAAAAGTAGGAAAAGCCGAAAAGCGCTTGCTTAGAATCGGGGCTAATGATACTCTAACAGTCCTGGTTGGTGGGCAAAATAATACTTATCAATGGTATAAGGATGGTAATATTATCACAAATGCCACAAACGATAGTCTAATGATCAAAGACTTCTCAACAGATGACATTGGTAAATACTACTGTAAAATTGACAATCCTGATGTAGCTGATTTGACTTTGGAATCGGATACATTTACACTTGCGCAATCATTCAATGCTACCTTTATCGTAAGCAATGCTAATGGGTTACTTTCTAATGCCATGGTTGAAATAATACCTAATAACTACCAATACACAGATGATAATGGCGAGACATCCTTTACAGATCTTGAGATGGGGGAAAATATCCCATACAAGGTATCTGCATATCATCTTAAAGATACTATTGGAACATTTGATCTTGTAGCTGAGGATGCAATAGTTGAAATTAAACTTGTACCTGCATATGAAGTCGTTCTAAGAGTTTCAAGTAATGGAAGTTGGCTTGAAGGCGCAACCGTGTCTCTTGGCAATTACGGAGATAGTATAACGAATGGCTATGGGGAGGTTCGATTTTGGAATGTAGAACCATCAGCTCAAATACCATTTACAATAAATGCTGATAATCACAACACTTATAATGGTACCATTGAAGTGGTTGATAATGATGTACAAAAGACTGTTTCATTGGAGATTACCGGCATCTCAAAAATTGAAAACCTGGAATCAAAACTATACCCAAATCCTTCAAAAGGGATGTTAACTGTTGAGTTAGAAAAATCACCTTCAAAAAATGGCAGTTTAGAAATCTATACTTTAAATGGGAAGAAGATCTTTGTAAAACACCTTAACTCAAAAATAAGTAGTATAGATCTTAATTCTATTGAGAAAGGTGCTTACATTATAAAAATAAATGATGGTGAAAGGAATTTCAAAACCTCTAAACTTATCATTACCAAATAATTAATGACTAATTCTATCATAAGGTATTTAATTATTTGTCTGTTTCTCTTTCCCTCAGTTACATGGGGGCAGGATGTTGAGAATATTGGCAAAGCCAAGGCAATAAAACTGAGCGGGGGACTTAATACCTCTGCCAGTTTTTATGCGGTTGAAGGAACCGAATTAAACAGGGATCCTTACTTTTGGATGTTAAATGCCAATATCAACTTTAATTTTTTTGGTGTGGTTGACGCCCCTTTTTCATTAACACTAACAAAAGAAAACCAGACATACAACCAGCCTTCGTTTAAACAATACGGAATAAGCCCAAGGTATAAAGCAGTTACACTACATTTGGGGTACCGAAATATGTCATTTTCATCTTATTCTTTGTCGGGTATTACATTTTTTGGTGCGGGAGTTGAAATTAAGCCAAAAAATATACCGGTCCATTTCAGTGCCATGTACGGAAGGTTTCAGGAGGCTCGTGATTACGTGCAGTTTAACCAGTTTGAAGAGGGAGGCAACCAGATTTTTGAAGAACCTTCGTACAAAAGGATGGGCTTTGGTTTTAAAACCGGATATGTGAAAAAAGAACATTCTATTGAGCTAATATTTTTCAGGGCATATGATGTTGAAGGTACAATTAATTATTTACCTGATGATGTGGATATTAAGCCTGAAGAAAATTTGATTTTTGGAATCAGTACCAAGACAAAAATACTAAAAAAACTATCATTGAATTTTGAGTTTACAAATAGTACCTATACCTACGACAAAAGAATGCCTGCTATTGAATACGACACTTACACCTATTTAAACAATTTACCATGGCTCTTTACACCAAGGGTTTCAACCTCAACCCAGAATGCCATTGTTGCCGGTATTACTTATCAACTTGGAAAAGTTAATGTTGGAGGTGGTTACAGAAGGGTAGATCCTGGTTACAAATCGATGGGAACAAGCACTGTAAGTAGTGATATCGAGGATATTACAGCGAATATTTCGTCAACATTGTTCAAAGACAAACTGAACCTTTCTGCAAATGTAGGTAAACAAAGGAACAATCTTGAAAATCAGTCGCCTAATACCATGCAAAGATTGATTGGAAGTTTAAACTGTGGTGTTAAAGTTTCAGATGCCATAGATTTATCAATGAACTATTCAAATTTTAATAGTAGTACAATACCCATTTCAATTGCAATTGTTGACTCAATAAAATATATACAATCAACAGAAAGTCTTTCGGTTGGGTCAAACATCAGCTTTGAAAAAGGTGAAAACAAAAAAGGGGTGTCAATTAATGCTGATTATCAAAAAGTGAATTCAACAAACAGTTCTGGCACCGATACCCTTGAAACAGGCTCAGAAGTATACGGCGCCAATCTATCCTACTCAATGCATCTGGCTGTGTTTGAAGTAGATATAAATACGGCGGCAAATTATTCATCTTACCAGGCTGATGTGGGAAGTAATGAAACTTTCGGTCCGACCTTTGGTATTTCAAAATCTTTTTTGGAGAAAAAGATGAGAACAAATCTTATGTATTCTTATTTTATCTCAAAAAGTGGAGAAGAAGAAAGTACACCAGTTAATAACGTTAGTATTAACGTTAGCTACCAGGTTAACAAACATCATTCATTCAGGTTTAACACAAGATATATGCAAAAAGTAGGAACCGAAAATAATGCAATACATCGTTTCCAGGGAACCTTATCTTATAATTACACTTTATAGTCTCAAAAAGCATGATTATGTCACTGAAAAAATCAATACAGAAAAAAAGAACCCTTATCGCGCTTTTGATTAGCATTTTTGCAAGTCAATTTACCTATGCACAAATTCAGCCGGTAACTGTAAATGCAACATTAAAAGTTCCAAGCCCTATATTTTTATATGATTATACTTCAATGGCTTCACAGGCCCTTTCGGTAGTAACAGTTTTCAATGACCTAAATGAACCTGGGTGGGATGTTTCGTTGCGAATTAGTATTGAAAGTAGTTTCATTAAAATCCAGACAAATCCGGTTTTCTTTCCTGCAGAGCCGATACATCTGTTACCTGGTGTTGCTACCACTTTAAAAGGTGAAGATTTAGCACCCTATTTAAACTACAATAACCTGATTTACGAAGGGATTAGTCAATCGGAATTTATCAGAACAGGAGGACGTTTACCTACTGGGTTTTATACATTTTGTGTTGAAGTCTATGATTACGTTTCGAAAAAGAAAATATCGAACTCCTCATGTGCAAGTGCATATATTCAATTAAATGGTGCCCCTATTATTACATTACCTCTAAAAGGAGGAGTAGTTAAGGCTTCTGAAAATCAAAATATTACTTTTCAATGGCAACCTGCAACAATTTTTAGTTCAGGCAACCTTTTGGAAACTGAATATAGTATATCGGTATATGAGATTTTTAAAGAAAATACCGATCCTGATAATGCAATTGCAAATAAGCAAGTTTTAAAAATATATGAATCTGATTATTCGAATAAAACAAACTTCAATTACAATCTTGACCATCCTTTGCTTGAAATAGGAAAAAGATACGCCATTCAGGTACATGCCCAAGACATACAAGGACGAAATTCATTTGAAAATGAAGGTTTTAGTGAAGCATCGTGGTTTTATTACGGGTATCCTGAAGGGGGTAATATTGAACTAAAATATCCTGAAAATAAAAAGAATTTTTCGCTGAGAGATTTCAGGACATTTAAATGGGGTGCCCCTGATAACCTTTTAGATAACCAACCACTTTTTTATAAACTGAAAATAGTAAAAACGGAAGGTTCAGAAGCAGAAGATGCCATTGTCAACAAACCATCCTGGTACGAAAAAACAACCGATGAATCAACCTTTTCAGAAGATTGGAGCGAAGAAGTCCCGGCTTTTGATCCTCAGGAAGAATATGCATGGCAGGTAACTGCGCATACAGGGGAACAAAATACAGCAAAAAGTAGTGTAAACACCTTTACCGGCCCACCCCTTCTTGAAAAATTTTGGGTTGGGAACCATTTGGTTTATGTAACCACAACAGAAAACAAAGACCTAAATAACCTTAGCGGAACAGGAAAGGTTCGAATTTCAAACGAAGGGGAGTTGTTTGATACTCGTTTTGATAATATTTCGTTGTATAACCGAAGCGGCGAATGGGTTTTATCTAAAGGAGAAATAAAATCTGTTTTGGAAAACAGCCCACCTATTGAGCTAAAGCCTGATTATGCCAGAAATGATAAAGCATTCTTTTATCCCGACAGCATTAAAATTGGGTGGAGTAAAATCTACAGTAATTATACCATGTTTATTCATGGACATTTTGAATGGGATCTGCCATTAGCTGTAGACTCTATACATAAAGGAATAGTCAAATCAAAAAGTGACTGGATCTATTACGATACCTATAAATTAATAGGTTCCCTATACCTGGCTAAGGGGAATAACTTTAAATTACTTGAACCGCTAAATCATTTGCTGGTACTTTCTGAAGAGTCAAAAATAACCATGGGATCAAATAATTCCTATCGCATGGAATTATATGGAGATGTCTACCTGCCAAAGCCAATTAAGAACAGTAAAGAGGGAAGAATGAAAATCCCATTTTATAAAGCATCCAATTTGTTTTATATTAAAACTTCCGAAGTAGATCTGGAGCAAAAAATCTGGCTGGTTAAAAACAGTAAAATTTATATGACTCCGGTCACTTATTATCTTGACTTTTCTGATGAGGAATCACCAGCCAAGCATGCCGAAAATAAATCATGGAAAGGTGTTTATTTTGAAAAATACAAAATGCATTTTGAACCTTATATTGATGAAACTTATCAGCTTAAACTGGATAAAAAAGTCACCCATGAAGTTAATATTGAAAGTAACTCAACTTATACTGCCTGGACAAATCATAGCGGACTAGAATTATACTATAATGGCGATTTTGATAGTGATCCTGCCTTTTTTAATACTTTTCCAAGCAAGCTTTTAAATGTTTTGCTAAAAATAGACGATAGCTATGTATCCGAAAGTCACTTTAAAGGATCGATTAAAATTCCTGTAATTAGTGAAACAACAGATTACAGTTATACCATTCCGGTTGCAGACAATGGATTTCAGACAGGCTATCTTGACAAAGATTTAGCCAATACCTCTTTTTCATTTAATCCTGATGGAGGACAACAAAAAATAAACCTGACGATTCGTAAGGCCGTTTTTTTATACAACGAGAAATTACAAATGTCAGTTGATATTGACTGGCCAGAGTTGGGAGTAAAATTACAAGCGGTAAACGGGTTTTGTGCCTGGGGTAATTATTCTATTGGATTTTATCAGCCAAATAGTACTGTAAATTTAACAAACCAGGTTGCGGGAAAATTAAATGGGTTTGATGTTACCTTGCAAACAGTTGGATGCGGAAGCTCTGAAGCAGCTTATGGCATTGGCTCAAACATGATTGTTGTAATGGCCGAAAATGTAAGCGGGCCAAATGGGGCCCCTGACATGAATATTTATAGTGTCTGTGCCAACCCATTCGCCCCTCAAATAGCTGAGGGAAATTTTAATATAATGGATGAGTCTGATGTACAAGAAACAATAGATTCATTAAACAATACAATAGAAGAATATAATTCTATCCAGGAAAAGATTAACAATCTCCCTTCGGCGGGTAGTGATATTAACGGGATGATTCAAGTTGCCCTGGCAAATTCACAAGCAATTATAAATGGTACTCCTTTAAATCCAGATAGTCTTGATGCTGGGGACGAGTTCTTTATGCCTGATGTTGAGGATGTTGAGTTTTCACTCGAACAATTAGTAAAAGTTCTGGAAACACTAAAAGCGTTCTGCAATCAGGACCAGGCTCAAAAAATTGACAACATTCTGGGGTACATCAAAAAACTTCAAACAAAAGAGGCTCGGCAATTATACGAAGCAATTGTTGATCTAAGAGGGTTTACAAAAAAGCTATTAAAACAAGAGTTGGATAAAATATTAAATAAAGCTACAAAGTTTATTAGTGATAAAACTGCCAAATTAAATAAAATATACTCCAGCAAAATTGATACAGTGCTGGCAAAATCAGATCGTTTTGTAAATAAGGTCATTGATTCCACCATGAGTATTATTTCCAGAACGGTGATTGACCTGACAAAAAATGATAAAATCAATGTTGAACCTATAGTGAAGTTTTCCATAGATGTAACTGGTGAAGCCTTGAAACGGGAAATTAATGAATCGGTCAGGGCCTCTACCTATAAAAATATCGTAACACCAGTAACAACATTCCTTAGTGAAAGAATAGCCAACGGCATCAATAACTTTATTAAAAATGAAATTGGTCGTTTAGGTCATGAAATTATTGATAAAGAAGGAGATGCTGAATTAAGTATAGACTTGGAAGGTGCTTTTACTTCTATTCGGGATAGTATTTCATCAGACATTAGTGATGCCGACCTTGAAGCTACCATCTTCAACCTGGTAAATGATGCGCTTAAAGGTATTACTATTGATGGTTTGGTTGATAAAATACTTGAAGAAGTAATTGAAAAACTTAGCGACCCTGTTCAGGCATTGGGCGTGCTTGCTCAAACAGCACTAAATAATTGGGTAGGAGGAAGTGGTGATCTAGCATCAAGCCTGCTTTCAAATGTTGAGCTCGATTTTGACAATATTGGAGAAAAAATAAGAAATGGAGAATGGGACAAAATCATTAAGTTTGACCCTTCACATATTCATGTAAAGACAAAGTCGATAGAATTTGATGCCTACGTTGATATTCTTAAGGACGATCCTGTCTGGGGTGATTGCTTCCGGGCAGATGTACTAGCACAAGTAACCATGGATTTTGAGTTTAAAGCTCATGGTACATTTATTAATGGGAAGGTAACTGACTTTAATTATTGGTTTGTAGAACTCGGTGCACGTGAACTTGGCGTTCCTATGACTCCTATTCCTTTCACTCTTGATGGAGCAGATGGGAGGGTATTTCACCACATGAATTTTAATGGAACAGATTATCTTCCAAACAAAGAAACAAAGCTGGGATTGGCATTGCAATTATACATGTTTGATACAGGCAGCCGGGGGAAATTAATAAAGTTTGATGTTACCGCTGAAGCTCTCTTTAAATCCAATGGCTTTATTCTTGAAATGCGGGGCAAGGCAGATATCGGGAATTACAATTCGTTTACCATGGCCAACGCAAGTGGCTACCTTCAAATCAATTCCATTGAAAAGCACCTGGTTGGAAATATGGCATTTGAAACCAACACCTCTCCGTTGTTGTGTGCCGGGGGCGAAATGGGAATAGATATTAAATCAATAAACAATTGGAATATTTACATTGGCAAAAGGGAAACGCCAATCTATGTAAAACTGTTATGCGCCAGTAACTTTTCAGTTCAGAGCTGGATAGATATATACAATTCGAAAATAGATCTGGGCCTTAAAATAAGACAGGTTATCGATGCCAAATCACCATGGATAATGAGCGTGAGGTTTTATGCCAATATTGGTTTCGATTTTGAAACATCTGCAGTAGTTAGGTGGCAGCCTAAGTTTGCAATTGACGAAGCCTTAATTGCATTATCGATGTGGGCAGATATTGGAGCTGAAAGGAAAAAACTTTTTGGAGGAACAAAAAAGTACAGCTTGGTTGATATCGCATTGCATGGTTTACTTTCATTTAAGAGTGAACCCGAAACAAATATAAAAGGTGAACTTGGCGGACATGCAAGAGTTTGCGGAATAGGAATTGGTTTTAACCTGGGGATGGATCATACATTTTAAATAATAATCTGGTTATGAGATTTATAAGAAACAAGAGTAAGGTGTTGTTAATAGTTTTTGCTATCTTCTCATTGAATTTAAATGCACAGGAAAAAAAGGTTTTGGTAACAAATACTGAGTCCGGAAATGTTATTGTGAAGTGGTATTCAAAACAACTTTGGTTCGAGCATGGTGTAAACATTTATCGAAAGGAAGTAGGTTTATCAGACTGGAATAAACTGAATCTTCAACCTATTGTAAAACAAAATAAAATTGCAAGTTCAGAAATTCAAAAAGATTCTTCTTTATTGGCTTTTGTTGATATTATTGAGCAAACACCCAAAGGTAAACTTGAGGGTTTTTCATTGCTATCATGCATTATTAAGTCGATACAGAGTGAAGTTTTTGCTAAATATCTTGGAGTTATTTATCATGATAATTCTATTGTGCCAGGGGAAAAATATGTTTATAAAGTAGCTAGAGTAATAGGAAAAACAGACATAGAATTTGGGGTATCAGCAGAAATTGAAGCAGGTGTTTTTAAGCCTGGCAACCCTCCTGAGGAAATAGTAGTGGAACCGGGAAATCACAGGGCCTCAATTAAATGGAAACCAGATGAAGAGAATTACTTTGCTGTAAATATTTACCGAAGTTCAAATAAAGAAAGTAATGTAAAAAGAGTGAATGATTTACCCATCATGCTATCAACCTACACCGATGAGGATGGAAAAGAAAAATATCCAGAATATTTTTTTAAAGACGACAGTCTAAACTATGATTATACTTATTATTATGAATTAACAAGTATTGATTTTTTTGGAAGGGAATCAAGTCATTCAGAAAAAATCGAAGTGATAATAAAAGACAAGCTCCCTCCACCTCCACCATACAACCTAAGGCGAAAAGTTGACAAATACAACGTTGGTATTAGTTGGGATATAGCCGCATCTGACGATCTTTTTGGTTTTAATGTCTATCGTAGTAGCAATGATAAAGACTATAGAAAAGTAAATAAAAAGCTTTTAAATAAAACAGATACAACTTTTTCTGAAACTTTTGAAAAAAGCTCCTACTATTATTACCGGGTCGCAGCTGTTGACAAAGCAGGAAACGAAGCTTTATCAAACAAAGTTTTATTAAAAGTGGAAGATAACACACCTCCTGCCAGACCAAAAAACCTAAAAGCCGTTGCTGACACTGGCTTAATTACTCTCACATGGGTAGCAAACAATGAAGACGATCTTTCAGGCTACATTATTTTCAGAAAATTAAGTAAGGCCGATGATAATAGTTATGTACTTATAACTCCATCGCACCATAATAAAAACAGTTTCACCGACAGCTTAGCAAAAAACATAAAAAACAAATTCACATATAGAATTGCAGCTGTTGATTCTGCTTTCAATGTTAGTGCGTTTTCGAATATCGTCTCTGCACAAATGCCAGATATCCTTCCACCTGAAAGGCCGGTAATTATTAATTCCGTATCAAAAGAGACGGGGGTGCAAATTGAATGGCTAAAAAATGTAGAGCCTGATTTAAAAGGTTATGATATATATCGAATTTCAAATGAAGATACAACTAAAATAAATGCAAGAACAATATCCCCAGAAATGAATGTCTTCTCAGATAGGTTTGCAGAGCTTGGTGTCAGGTATAACTACATGGTTGTGGCAGTTGATAATGATAATAACCAATCCTATCCTTCAAAGCCTTTTCCCGGGATGGTCAAAAAAAACACTTTGGATAAAAGCTTGGTTGGCAAACTGGCCATAAAGTATAAAAAGAATAAAAAGCAGGCTGTTTTAAGTTGGGATATTCAAAAACAGGAGTCTTATAAAGGTGTTATTGTTTATAGAAAACAAGACGAGGGGACATTTATGCCATTAACCGGATTGGCAGATATAACAACTTACACTGATAAAGACATTATAAGTAACACAAGGTATTTTTACAAAGTAAAAGTGTTTGATGCGACCGGCTTAAACACCATCTCAAACATAATAGAAATAGTAATTGAACAATGACAAGACAAAAGTTTAAAGATAAAAGATCAAGGTTAAGATTGAGATCAAAGTCAAAATTAAGATAATTTTTAATGACTAATGACCAGTTTCTAAATTCAAATTTCTAAGTTCGAAACCCTAATGAATGCCCTAAATAAAATATTGACAATTTCACTATTCCTTTTGCTTTCAGCAAATGCTTTTAGCCAAGCTGACACTGCAAAAAGCATTCTGGATGGTATTTCAAATGCCGAAGACTCTACCGGGATGATGAAAGAATACATCGACCAGTTCACAGATCTTTCCACACTGCAAAGGGCCATTACCATTCGTCGGTTTGCTCAAAACCAAAGACTCACCG
>JBNKJW010000282.1:0-35859 GCA_050291445.1 Bacteroidales bacterium
ATGGTGCCGATGATGGCAACTACAGCACCACCTACGGTTACGACCTTAACGGCAATATAGAAAGCCTTACCCGCCGTGGTTTTGTTGCCGAAGACGATTACCACGTAATTGATGACCTGCATTACAAATACGATGGCAACCAACTGGCCGCAGTAAACGACATTAACAACCCAATTGCACAAGAGCATGGCTTTACCGACAATGGCCTGTTTGCCGATCTTGAAAACCTGGATGACACCGTTAAACACGAATACTTTTACGACCCCAATGGCAACCTGGTAGCCGACTACAACAAAGGCATTGAGGCGGTGCGTTACAACCACCTGAACCTGCCGGCCATGGTCGACCTTGGAAATAACAACCATATTGAGTACATTTACGACGCCGCTGGCATAAAACTACAGCAGCGCGTATACAAAAACGGCGACCTGCAGAAAGAAATGGATTACGTAGGCAACTTTGTGTACGAAAACGGTTCTTTGGCATTTATTATAACTGATGATGGACGATTAGTACCCCAAGAGGGTGAAAACAGTGGTTATGAATACGAATACTTTATAAAAGACCACCTGGGAAATACAAGGGTAGTGGTCAAAGATAACAACGGAACGGCCGAAGTAATGCAGGAAAGCCATTACTATCCTTTTGGAATGCAGATGGAAGGGATGAGTTACAGCGGGTTGCTGAGCGGAGTCGAAGCAAATAAATACCTTTACAATGGCAAGGAGTTACAAGATGATCTCGGGTTGGATTGGTATGATTACGGGGCGAGGTTCTATGATGCTGCTTTGGGCAGGTGGCACGCTGTTGATCCACTTGCCGAGAAGTTTTATGGTTGGTCTCCATATAACTATGTTTATAATAATCCAACAAATGGCACAGATCCTGATGGAAGATCAGGTATAATAAAAAACAAGAAAAAGAAAGTTGTTGTCAAAAGCAAGTTTTATTTTTATGGTAATGTTTCAAGGAAAGAGGTTAGGCAGATGAAGAAAGAAATTCGAAAACAATGGAACTCAGCTAAAGGTAAGGTTGTTGTTAATGGTAAGACTAAAAAAGTAAAATTTAGGATTAGTGGTAGAAAAGTTAGTAATTCAAAGGCATCCACATTAGCATCAAATAATACTGGAGCTAAAAGTGCAAAGAACAACTTCATAAGAGTTGAGGCTGGTGGTCCTAATAAACGTTCATCAATGCAGTTTAAAGGCAATGCTGGTGTCTGGTATAAAAGTGATGGTCTTGGGAAATCTACTACAGCAGCACATGAGGTTGGTCATGGATGGGGATACTTTAACCCACTTGGTGCAAGTAATGGATATCATGCTCCTGGGAATTTAATTGGAACAGGAAGAGCAGATATTATGGCAGCTAGAGGAACTATGGTAGACCCCCAATTCAGATATGGTAATTGGAAGACAACTGGTTATAATGGAATTGCTCCAACAACAAGAAATGCAAATCAAAATGATATTGATGGTATTTTCTACAATGTAAATATTACAGATGGAATAACAAATTTAGGTTCAGCAACAAATACAATATACGATGCAAATGGAAACTAAAAACTCTAAATTACTTTTATGTCTAATTATACTTATCACCTATAGTTTTTGTTTACCTTCTAAACTAATGGAACATCATTCTAATATAAACTATGATTATACAGACAGCTTATTGCTAAAATGGCAATATGACAGCTCTGGATGCATAGGATTAAGAACAATTGAAATGAGTAAGAATATAATTAGTAAATATAATTTATTGTCGAAAAACTCAGACAGTGTAATGTTATATTTGGGTAAACCAAATAGGATTGAAAAGAAACAAAATTGGTATTATTATATACAATGTTCATGTGATTCAGCAGGAAATCTTATAGACTCTATTGATTATTGTTGGTCGACTATTAGGTTTAATGAAAAAATGGAGGTTAAAGAGGCTTTCCACTCATGTATTTGATCAAGTCTTCCTTTTAAACAAAGACATCTTGATTATTCCACCCCACAAAGCCCTTTATGGGCAAATGGGAATTAGGATGCTACTGTTACGAAACTGATTTATAACGATAAAATATTGGACAGTTTCTAACGGATTTACGATTAGATTTACTATTTTTAATGGTGGAACTTTAGGGCTAATCTTGCACAGATTGCAGGATTGGCCTTTTATATTAATAATACTAATTTAAACATTTATGGATTTAAAACTTATTGTAGAATGGAATATTTTCCAAGATAAAAGTAAACAGTTTGTTAAAGATGCAGACAGCCTACTTGGAAAAGAAAAAACAATTAAAACAGATGATGAAATATCAAATGTTTTAAAAGAAATTGAACAATGGGAAAACGATTGTTATGATTATTTAAAAACAGCTTTCAATGAAGATAGAAATACTTATACTGAGGGTTTTCGATATGCTAAGGCTACACGTTTTAATACAGGAAGAAAACTAGAACAGCAAGAAATAATAAAAAATAAATTTTCTGATTTAAGAGAGAAAAAAGGCACTTTAGAGTATTTTCTAAAAATTCTAGGTATTTCAGATGCAATTATAAGATCAAACGAAATTGATTTAGAAAAAAGAGCCGAATATACAATGGAAGAAAGCCTTGAGTTAATTTTGGAAAAACTGTATGAATTATATGATGAAAAATACTATTCTATTTCACCAATATTAGAGGGGAATGGAATAGTACTAAAAAGATACGATGATGAACGAGATATGGTGAAAATATTAGAAAACAGGGGACTTGTTAAAGCCATTCACACAAGAACAGTTACAGCACAACTGACCCCGATGGGTAGAATGTATGTTGAAGAAAAAAGAAAAAGGCAAACAACTGATTATAGTAAGATCAGCGATTCGCAAACTGAAATAAACAAACGAATTGATGAAGTTATAGCCAGGTTAGAAAAATTAGGGTTGGGGCAAGAAATTATTTTTGATGAGCTTTCAGAATTGAAAGAGTTGTATGGAAAAATGGATAAAAAGAACTGGGGGCAACTTTTAAAAGGAAAGATTGTTGATCTGGGCATTTCTCAAGTAATTAATGCTGAAACTGCAAAAATGGTTTTTGAAGGTATTACAAATGAAGTTTTGAAGCTAATGTAAAAACAGTAAAATAATTAATTGCTCAATAAAATTTATACAAAGGTTGCCTACCATAGCGGCCTTTTTTACATACCCTTAAAAAACTCTTCAAAACTGATCCCGTGAATTTTCAGTAACCTAGCCAGTGATTTAATAGTTAAATTAGAACCTTTTTCCTGACGCCAGTAATGTACACGGCCAAGATCGTGCTGGTTTGCAAAATCTTCACTACTAATGCTTTTAGCTTTCCTAAGTTGGGTAAGCCTTTCGCCAATTTCTTTTATTACTTGATCTTCTTCCATATAGGCGAAATTCATAAAAATCAACATAATAGGTAACTTCATAAACATAGCCTTCTTTTATAGTGTTATCATAAATGATAATTTATTATTACTTTCATATTGTAAAAATTGAAGTTACCCAATGAAGAAACCAAGCAGAAGCCCACCATTAAATAAAAGATCTCTTTGTTTATGGTGAGTTAACACTTAAAAACCGAGTATTGCCTGAAAATCGAAAGAGTAAGGAGTAATTTAAAGCAAAATAAAATGAAACAAATAAACATAATTGTAGTAATAGTAATATTTTCAATAGGATCTTTTATTTCTTGTGGTGGTGGCAAGAAAAAACACGAAAAACAACCAGATAAAGAATTTACAGTTACACCTCATTCATTAGAAATAAAAGGGGAACTGGGCGAATACATAAAAATAAAAGATGCCGATTATACATTGAATTTTCCAGGCATTAATGAAGAGCCAGGGGCACAAATGAAACTATCTATTAAAATAAAATGCGAGGTAATTAAAGCCTACCCAGAAGAAAAATTAAAAGTTGAGCACCCAGATAGAACAGTTAATATGGATAAACCCGAAATGAAAATAGAGTTTCTGGATAAAAACGGGATGCCATTAACAAATATGGTTTCAGTAGGTTATTTTAACAATAATGATAAAGCAGTAGTTTCAATGTTGGTTAGTGGCGAGGGCGAGTTTGTTGCCGAATTTCAGGAAACTTATTTTTCTTTTAATGAAGATCAAATTATTAGTGCCTCAAAAGACACTGCGAAACTAGCCACATTTATGGTTAGTGGAGCGATGGAGGCTTCTGGTTATAAACCCAAAGGAGGTACGAATAATAACAGTAGTGTTTCAAGTAGTAGCAATGCCTCAAATGAAAATTGGGATCAAATTTTAACCAAATACGAAAAATTTGCAGATGATTATATTAAACAATTGAAGAAAATAAACGAACTAAACAAGAAAGGTGATCAAGCTTCATTAGCAGAAGTTTCAAAACTAATGCCCAAATCGATGGAATTGAACCAACAAGCATTAGAATTAGCCGAAAAACTTGGAAATGCTAATGATTATTTAACTTCTGAACAATTGAGTAAATTTACTAAAATACAGGCCAAATTTACAAAAGCTGCTATGGAAATGGCCAACCAGTAATAAAATTAGCTCCCTACAAGTTAGGTTAATAAGTAAAATAAAGATAATGCAGTGGAAAAAGATAAAGACAAAGCCGTAGATAAAGATAATGCCGGTACGGCATTATCTTTATAAGAAATTATTTAAACAGAACTAATATATAAGATGAACATATAACTGGTGAGAACCAGTACTATTTCATTGAAAATACATTTTTTTTGAGGGTTGTAATTATTACAGCCCTCTTTTTTATTTTATATACTTAAATAATTGAAAATCAAGATTTAAACTTTACCGAATAAAAAATTAATAACCTGTAGAAATATATAAATAAACGCTTATTCAGAAGCGATCATATTTAATACCCGAATGGGTGCAAGCAAGATCTCTTGTACCCAAATTTTATGATTTCGCAACTGGTTAGGCAAAAAAAACGAAAGGGTTATTAAAATGAAACGTATTTATCTGAATAATTATGTAGCGGAAAAGATCCACTCAAACATTGATTACAAAAACTTATGGCCTTCACGGTTTAATGTGGCAATTGATTTAATACTCAGGCTTTCATTAAAAAACAAAAGCAGGATTGCACGATTATACACTGGCAAACTAAGAAAGAAGGAATTTCTCGGTGATAACTACAGGGATTACCTAGATACCCCGTATGGTCTAAGTTTGACTGAGCGGTTGCTTATAGTTCAAGTATATAGCGATAGCGGTTACTTGGACTTAAAATACAGAGAAGTTTGTAACTTCGACCAATGCGAAGCATACATGTTTAGGTATAAGTTTATCAAGTCTGGAGACTTGAAGTAGTTTTTCATCCAAGTTGCAAACTTGAACGATGCAGTGGGTGCACAAACTTGGAACAGTGAGGACTATTTTTCATCCCCCCCGATAACCGTAGTGATTGAGCGCAGAACGGGTTAAGCATCGCGTCATCCCCCAGGCTGGCGTGAGCATATCAGAAATTACTAGTTCAAGCATGTTGCTCGGACTCTGCGAATGCAGGCCATAAAAACAAAATGATATTATTAAGCAAAGAGTTTAATTGGATTCAGGCTTTTTGCTTTTTTATAGGATATAGCATGACTTTCAGGCAAAGTACCAGTTGCAACTTCTCTCACGCTGCGATAGCGAGTAAACTGGCACTAGCTAAGGAAACTTCCTTTTACCAAACATAAGAATTTTAGTACAAGCCCACTTCTTGCTTTCTACCAATTTTGTAAATACTTTTGTTGTTCAAATTTAACATCATAAAGTTATGAAGATAGCTCTTGCTCAACAAAATTACACCGTAGGTGATTTTGCAAAAAATACTGACTTAATAATCAATTCTTTAAAAAAAGCAGAGAGCCAAAAGGTAGACCTCGTTGTTTTTTCCGAATTAAGCGTTTGTGGCTATGCCCCTTATGATTTGCTTGAGCAACATGATTTTATTATCCGGTGCCAGGAAGCTTTACAGAAAATAGCCAAAGAATGTACCAGCATTGCGGCTATTGTAGGTATACCAACAGTTAATCCTTCAAAAACAGGTAAACAATTGTATAATTCAGCCTGCTTGCTGGCCAAAGGAAAAGTACAGGCCATCAGGAACAAAAGCCTGCTCCCCACCTATGATGTATTTGATGAATACCGATACTTTCAGCAAAACAATGAATACCAGTTGGTTGAATGGGAAGGAGAGCGAATTGCATTAACCATTTGTGAAGATTTATGGGACAAACAACCATCGGCCTATGTAAATGCTAAAGGGGCACTTTATGAGACTTCACCAATGAGTGAGTTAAACAAATTAAAGCCCGATTACATCATTAATATTGCAGCATCACCATTTTCGTATAACCAGGGCGAAGTTCGCACCAAAGTACTGGTCGAAAATACTAAAAAATACAAACTTCCGATAATATACGTCAACCAGGTAGGCGCCAATACCGAATTGATTTTTGATGGTGATTCAATGGTTATTAATGCAGAGGGGGAAATTGTAAACCGCTTGAAAGTTTTTGAAGAAGATTTCCAGGTAATTGATACCAAAGCGCTATTGGATGATGATTACAAAAAAATTGAAGACACCAAAACAGACTATATTGCCCAAATACATGATGCCTTGGTTATAGGCGTGCGGGATTATTTTGCAAAAATGAACTTCAAAACAGCCACTTTAGGCTTAAGTGGTGGAATTGATTCGGCTGTTACTTTGGCTATTGCTGCCGAGGCTTTGGGAGCAGAAAACCTGATGGTAGCACTAATGCCATCGAAATTCTCATCCGATCATTCAATAAAGGATGCTGAAGATTTGGCCAAAAACCTGGGAGTAAAATACCACATCCTACCCATTCAAGAGATTGTGAATGAGTTTGAAAAGGGTTTTTCAGATATATTTAGAGGTCTTAAACGTGATGTTACCGAAGAAAACATACAGGCCAGAACCCGGGGCACCCTATTAATGGCCTTATCGAACAAATTTGGTAATATTTTACTAAATACCAGCAACAAAAGTGAAGCTGCTGTGGGATACGGCACTTTGTATGGCGATATGGCTGGTGGTTTATCTGTAATTGGAGACGTTTATAAAACTGATGTTTTTAAACTAGCCTGGTACATCAACAGAGAACGGGAAATTATACCCGAAAATACCATTACAAAGCCACCATCGGCTGAGTTAAGCCCCGATCAAAAAGACACTGATTCATTGCCTGAATATGATTTACTGGATGCCATATTATTTCAATACATTGAACAAAAGCAAGCAGCTTCTGAAATTATTGCCCAGGGCTATGATGCTGATGTAGTAAGAAAGGTAATTCGTTTGGTCGATATTAACGAATACAAACGCTTCCAGACCTCTCCTGTGTTAAGAGTTTCTTCAAAAGCCTTTGGTTTTGGGCGTAGGATGCCATTGGTAGCGAGGTATTAATACTGCTTCAAATGTTAAGTTTAAAATAAAGTCATTGGTCACTGGTCATTAATGACAAATGACCAGTGACCAATGACTTTTAACTGATAATGATATTCATGCCTTCAAGTTTTTATTTAAAATCAACAAATTGTATTACGTCAGAGAAACTAAATCTCATCTGCACCAACATCCGAAGCTCCAGTTGGTCTATTGTCTCCATCAAAATCAATGGTTATTTCTTCTAAATCAATAGCTTTGTCAACAACACTTTCGATGTTTTTATTTAAGTGCAAATTGGCAGCAGAAGCATTTACAAACCAGTCGGCTAAAGCAATAGTAACATTGTTTTCAACGTTTGCATCGGCGTTATTTCTACTTGCTATAGCTTTGTTAGTCAAATTGTTAACAATGTCGCAATTAGAGGTTTGTTCAAAACGGTATTCGATAGAGTTGGGGTAGTCTACATCGGTAAAAACAGTATTATTATACACCTTTGCATCTTTTGCATAACATAAATAAACACCTACATCACGGGTAACATGAATCATGTTATTTCGGATAACCCCACCAAGATGTGGTGAACCATCCAATCCGTACATAATACCCCTGTCGCAGTTAATTATTGTATTGTTTTCAGAAATTGTTCCTTCAGAATTGCTCCAAAAATGGATAGCACCCTCTGATAAGGCATTTTCAGGGCTGTATATATTTTTAAACGTGCAATAACTTATCTTCCAGTTTAACCCATGATGTACATCCACACCTCCACAGTAGAAATAATAGGATTGTCCGGCTGTATACTCAAACAAACAACCTTCAACCACACAGTTTTCACTAAAATTAGTTGGTTGGTCGCTACTATACGAACCTTTAATCATTTGTTGCCTGATATCGTAAAAACGCACATTCTGAATATAAACATTATCGGCATCGGCCTCTCCATGTACCTGGATACCATGATAATACACCTCGCCAATGGTAATATCCTTTACTGCAAAATTGTCTCCAAGCACACTAAAAATAAAACCAACTTCATCTGATGCCATTCCTTTTCCTTTTATCACTACCTTGCTTCTGTCTTCCGATTCACTGCGGTAAATAAGGTTGTCGCCAGTTAGCCAAAGCCTGTCATCCACCTCATAAACACCATTTTTGATTAACACCACCTTGTTCCCCTCCTTGGTTGAATTAACTGTAGCCATCAACTCAGCCACGTTTGACACCCAGATTGTATCTTTTCCCTCATCAGTAGGGAAATTGGATGTGCCAAATGCGGGGCTCACATTATTATCATCACTTTTTTTGCATGATACTAAAACAATTATCGCAAAAAGAAATAAAACAAGGTTAAATAATTTGTTCATTTTTATTCAATTTAGTTTATTAAAATCTTTTTTCAAATTCAATTATCACTTAGAAAGCAGACTTATAAAAAAAATAAAACGTTGCAATTTTGGAATTGGTATAAGCTAATTTTCTTTTATCTTTATTAAAAAATTAAAAATCATGGGCAATTTTAACCTATCAGATTGGGTAAAGCAAAAACTTGAAGAAGAAAAAGATACAATTGATAAAATAAAAAATGCTGTAAAATCGACCTGGGAAGATTTTAAGCAGCAGGTAACAGAAATGAAAGATGATTCGCACTACATGGTGCCTATTTTAAATGGGATTATGGGCGATACCATGGCTGAAAAAGGGAGCGATTCATTAATTAACCTGTCTTTCAGGCATCAATCAAGAGATGTTTCAGTAGAAAAGCTATCCGAACAGTATGATTTCACCAAATTTAATGGAAAAGTAATCCTTATTATTCATGGCTTGATGAATGATGAAAGTATTTGGCAATCAGCAGCTACTGACAAAGCTCTAAGGCTGGGCACAGCTCTGGAGAAAGAAAAAAAAGCAAACATCCTTTACATCAGGTACAATACCGGACTCCATATTTCAGAAAATGGACGTAAAGTTAGCAACCTGATTCAAGCTTTAATTGAAAAATACCCCGAGATAAAAGAACTTGTTATAATAAGCCACTCAATGGGTGGGCTGGTTTCACGTAGTGCCGGATATTATGCTGATATTCAAAGACAAAGCTGGATATCAATTCTAAAAAAAGTATTTTTGATTGGTGTACCCAACGAGGGTTCTTACCTGGCCAAAGTAGCCCATATTACTCAATATTTTTTCAGAAAAATAGATCCTACAGAAAAAGATTCGGTAGCGAAGTTTTTTGATGTAAGAAGCAACGGCATAAAAGATTTAAGTTTTGGCTACCTGGTTGATGAAGACTGGCAAAACACTGAAAACGAAAACAAAAAAAATGTGGAAACCACAAAAGTATTCCCAATAGCAAATGTTGACCATTATCTAATTGCAGGAACGATAGCCGAAAAAGAAAAACGCAGCAGAATTTTCACTTTTTTTGGTGATGGCCTTGTTGAAAAAGAAAGTGCCTTAAGTAATTTATTTAAAACCAACTCGTTAAAATCAGGAAAAGTAGAAATGAAACTATTTGCTAAAGAAAATCACCTTAGTTTACTTGAGAGTGAAATGGTTAGGGAATATTTAAAAGAAAGCCTTGGGTGGAGAAAAGATTAAGGCTTTTGTTGTTGCCCCACAGTATATTTGTGTATTTGTAGATTAGTCTATTGGTAACTATTTCGTTTAATTTCCAATACACAAATATACCAATTTTCTCAATTTGCTTTTGAGAGAAGTTCTAATATTCCAGTTCCCTCTCCCCTTCCCTGATAATTTCTGGTTCGCCCGAGGTACAATCAATTATGCTCGAGCCCTGGACTCCACCAAACCCACCATCGATTACAATTTCAACATAATCACGGTATTTTTCATAAATCAATTCCGGATCGGTCAAATAATCCACAATTTCATCAGCCGTATCCCTTATTGAGGTGGTTAATATTGGATTACCCAGTTCCTCAACAATTTCCCTTACAATGTTGTTATCTGGTATGCGTATACCAACTGTTTTCTTTTTGTTTTTTAATATTTTAGGCACCTTGTTACTTGCATGTAAAATAAAGGTAAACGGACCGGGCAGGTTCCTTCTCATCAATTTATACACAGGTGTATCTACCTGCTTGCTGTACTCAGAGAGTGTACTTAGATCATGGCAAATGAAGGAAAATTTTGCAGTTTTAAAATCAAGTCCCTTTAAACGCGCTACTTTTTCAACCGCTTTATGGTGATGAATGTCGCATCCCAAACCATAAACAGTGTCTGTAGGGAAAATTATTAACCCGCCACTTCTTAATACATCAACCACTTGCAAAATATACCTATGCGAAGGGTTTTCTTCGTACATTTTCAATAACATAAAAATAGAAATTGGAAATTAAACCTTTCTCTAATAACTCTGAAGCTCAAATTGCTGGCTTTCATTTTACATTTTTTGCCCTGAAATGACCGGCATACGCCTGATCACTTACTGCTATATGATTAATCAACCAGTTTCTTAAATAATTCATCAACTGAAATGTGAGACTTGTTTGACCACTTTCCAGCTCAGCTTTAAACTTAGTTATTTTTTCTTTAAACCCATTGTGCTCCTCAATGTGATTTGCCATATCGGGATAAGTCGATTCGTTAAATAATTCTTCTTCCGTGTTAAAATGGTATTGGGTATATTCTATCAGTTCATCGATGATTTCCTCAAGTTTTTGCCCAGTGGTTCGCTCAACAAAAGATTCATACAACTTATTTAAGATCATCACCAGCTTTTTATGCTGTTCATCTATGCGTTTTATACCAACACTATAGGATTCGTTCCAAAGTATAAATACCCTCGTCATTTAGATTATTTATTATACACATTAAACACATCAATAAATTGCGAAAAGACTTTACTTCCTTCGCTGTGGCTCCAAGGTTCAATACTTAATACAGGAATAGCCGAATTATTGATAATATCTCTTGCATTTGAGCCCATAAACAAACCCTTAAACTTGCTTTCTTCCCTTGTCATTACAACAATCATCAAAGCATTGCATTTGTCAGCTTCATTGCAAATTAATTCATAAACTTCACCTTTTTCTTCCTGCACTAATTCAACCCTGCACTCAACTCCGGCTTTTGTAACTGCCTCTTTAACTTTTGCCAGCTGGGTCATCATTTTAGTGTATTCACCTTTGCTTCCTGTACGTTCAATTGCATAAAAATACAAAGAAGTATTTACCATGTTGGCAAACTCCATAGCTGCAGTAACCTGTTCCGATATTCCTTTCTTTAAATCAAGCGGCACCATAATTTCTTTGTGTTCACTTTTGTATTTCTCAAAATCAGATTCGCCCCTGATAGTAATAACAGGAAAATCAGACTCAAGGATAACATGCAAAGAGTTGGAACCCAAAAATGCCCTTTTGTACTTTGGCATTTCACTTTTGCCCATAAAAATTATGCTGGGCTCAGACATATTAGCATATTTTACAATTTCTTCGTAAGGTTTTCCATAAGCAATGGATGTATTAATTTTCACCTTGCTAGTATAAGGTGCAATTATTTTATCGACCTGTTCCTGCACATTTGCATTCATTTTGGTTTCAAGCTCTTCCGATGAAAACAATTTACTAAAAAGGCCACTTTCCTCAACCACGGTTAAAACATCCAGCTCATAATCAAGAACTTCAGCAAAATGCTCAGCATATTTCAATGCCACAACAGCTTGGGCTTCTAAATCAAGTGCTACAAGAATTTTATTTTTGGTCTTCACTATAAAACAGTTTTAAATTATTATTATTGATGTAAATTCCAATCCCTTCAATCCCTTTCAATCTTATTAGCATGTAAAATTAACAAATAATTTTGAATGCAGAACTTTACGAAATGAGAAAGCATTTAATTCACACTTATGGCAAGACCAACTTTGCCTTCACTTTTGCAATTCGAATAGTGGCAATAGCCCCTGAATTAAAACTTAAAAAATCGCTTTGAATACCATCACTAAAAATAATTCCGTTTTGCGGCATGTGCGATTCCAGGGTTAGTTCATCAGCAACATTAATCACACCACTTGTGAGATTAATTTGAGAGGTTTTGCTTAAAAAAGGCTCGCGCACTACAAAAACCAGTTTATCTTTAGATTTTTGTATTGGTTGATATGGAAGCGGTTGAATATCTCCAAATGTTTGATGAATGCTGTTGGCCATGTTAAAAAGCGAACTAAGCCAACCTGTAGATCCTGCCCCGGTAGAAACAATAATTCCACTTGAAGAATGGTTCTCGGAATAGCCCTTAAAGCTAATTTCATATCTTGCAGAAGTATGCGATGATGGCCCAATAAAAAAATCGTTAAAAGCCAGGAGCTTTTGTCCATCATTTAGCTCAGTTTCGGCCATAGTAACCTCTTCGTAATTGTATTCTCCCGAAAGCACTTGTTGCAAGGCAGCTACACCCGAGTTTTGGTTAAAAGGCAAAAGTACCCCATCGTATCTTTCCGGATCAGGATTTACGGCTATTATCGGAATACCATGCACATATTTGGCTGTATTGGCCACCAGGCCATCCTGACCAATAACAATAACTACATCTTTCTCAGAAAAAATATAGCTGGGCAGAAAATCCTGATTGATGACTTTAAATTTTAAAAACCTTGATAGGTTCTTTTGAAGCAAATCAAACGAATCGTAAAAGCGCTTGTGCTCCTCGTCGTACATTTTAAACTCTTCTTCTGGCGCTTCATCAACAACCGGAGGAGCTGCACTTTGCTTTGATAATTTAGCCGCTTTTTTAAAATTAAACGCTTTTTTCGATTGTGTGATGTAAAATTTTGCCTGATCTTGCGTATTAAACCTTTCGGTTAACTGCTCCAACCTGGTTTTATTTCTTACTATTATAGCATTTTCTATCTTATTCATTAACCACTAATTACACGAATTACACAAATTGGAAAAGCTTTTACTAAATACGAACTGAGAACTGCTGACTTCAAACTGCCCATTAATCATAACTTTGCTCCTCACCCTGAATCAGCGAACCCAACAAATCAGGACTAATATTCAAGTTCTTTATGTTTTGTGCATTTTCAGCCAACTCTCTAAATGCCAGTGCAATGTTCAATTTGGCATTATCACCTTTTGAGTTAATTGCCATAATGGTTTTCCAGTCAATACTCTTGTACGGCTCGAGGTTTGCTTCAATAGCGTACTTTCGCACATCAGCTTCTTTCTTTTGGTTATCCGTTTTTAAATCAATTAGCTGTTTATTCTGGTCTTCTATCGAAATATCAGCCTGAATTTTCATTTCTCTTAGTTTTCTGTCATTTTCAGCCTTTAACACTTCTGCTTCCATCTTTTTCTCGGTAATTTGTTTTTTCTTTTCTTCAACGGCAATTTGTGTGTTTAGCTCACTTTCCTTAATTTTTCGTTCCTGCTCCACGGCAAAATTACGACGATGATAAATAGCCTCATCGGCCTCTTGCTGCAATGCTTCGCGTGTTGTAGTTTCAAGTGCCTTGCTCATTTCGGGGCTAGGTTTTACAGCTATCACATTAACAGCCAATACTTTAACACCAAGCAATTTCACTGCTTCTGATACCTGCATACCTTCTGTAATTTTTGTTTCAATGGTTTTTGCATGCACAATGGCATCCTTTAAAACCAATCCCTGAATATATGAAGATGTTGCAGTTTGCGCCTCATTAACTAATCGCTGTTTTAACTTTTCAATGTCGTCTTTTTTGTGAAAACCTTTACTATTAACAGTAAAATCGAGCAATTCGGCAAGTTGGTTTGGATTTTCAATTTTATAAGTAATTTGTCCTTGTATACTTATTTTTTGATAATCGATGGTTGATTCGTTAAAAATAAAGGGGATGTCGTTACTACCCATAGGAATTGCAACAACAGAAGAGTTGTACGCAGCGTAAAAAAAAGACAATCCACGTCCTTCTTTTACTACTTTCCCATTTTTGTAACGAATAATATGGCTCATTGAGTCAAATTTGATGTATTTTATTCCAAACATATTATTTAGTATTTAAAAGTGACCAAAATATTTATAAGTGCCTTGAGTTAAAATAAAAGAACTTTGAAATTAGAAATTTATTAGTTCCAATGAATCACAAAATAAACGAATAAGTACTCATAACGTATCTATAAATACTCATAAGTATTTCTTGAAAGATAAATATAGTGTTTTTTGCTCATTCCAATTCAAGTTTTTGACGATTAATTAGCTATTTTTGCGCCCAAACTAAATTAATAGATAGTTAAAAGTGAAGTATATTTGTAGAGGTATTGCTGTAGTTCTCATTTTTTTATTGAATCATCCCCTGATGGCCCAGGAAAAAAAACACCAGAATTTTTATCTTGAGCCCATCTACCAATACGGTTTTATTTGGCAACATCGCCCTTCCCTGGCCGAAGTAATTGGAGGGAATATAAATGTTGCCCGCATTAGTTTTGGAAAAAAAACCTTCGGACAAAGCTATTGGGACCAATTATACAAGTATCCTGATTGGGGCGTTGGCTATTCCTTTACAGATTTAGGTAACCCTGATGAACTTGGGCAAGCAAATGCAATTTATTACTATTTAAGAATACCGGTTTTAAAAAGAACAAGATTTAGCCTTAGTTATAAAATTTCAGGCGGTTTAGCCTATCTAAACCAGGGGAACATTGCCATTGGATCGCACCTTAACTTGTACTTTGATGCCAGCCTGGATACAAAAATCAAACTAAGCAAACGCCTGAAGCTAATTAACTCCTTTGGAGCTACTCATTACTCAAATGGGGCCATAGAAATGCCCAACCTGGGAGTCAACCTGTTTTCATACCGACTAGGCTTGCAATACATGTTACAACCTGATGAAAGAGAGACAATCAACCTTGAGTTGCCAGAAATTTATGGAAAGAATTGCATTTCCATAGTTTTGGGCACTGGTGTAAAAGAAAAAAGGCCTTTTGGCGGAAAAAAATTCTCGGTGGCCTCAGGTTCAGTAGATTATATGAAAGTTCTTAATTTAAAGCATAAAATTGGGGCAGGTATTGATGTTTTTTATGATGAAACCCTGCTCGAACTGCAAGATCCTGATACAACCCTAAACCTTAGCAATAAAGATATTATGCGCTATGGTATCCACCTGGCAGGCGAAGCCCAATACAAAAACCTGGTTTTGGCTGTTCATATTGGCACCTATTTACATGCAAATTATACTGATGATGGAGCTATTTATCAGCGAGTTGCACTCAGGTATTTGTTTACTAAAAACCTTTTTGCCAATATTTCGTTAAAAACCAGCAAAGGGGTAGCCGATTTTGTTGAGTGGGGCTTAGGCTATCAATTTTACTGGACCAGAAAAAAAGAATAATCTATTTTAAAATTAGCAACTAAAATATGATGGTAGGAAAAAGAATTGCTTATTACCTGTTTTTATTTTTTGTTGGATTTATGCGAATTGTCCCCTTTTGGTTAATGTACCGGTTTTCTGATGTACTTTACTTTCTAATGAATTATGTAGTTTCTTACAGAAAATCGGTAATTAATAAGAACCTGCAATATTGTTTTCCTGAAAAAACAAAAAAAGAATTATATATAATTAGAAAAAATTTTTACAAAAGAATATGCGACATCCTGGTTGAAAGTATTAAAGGCTATACGCTAAGTGAAAAGGAGCTACTTAGACGATTTACAAGCATCTCACACGCAATCACTTACGATAATTTTGACCAGGGCAAAAGTATTTTTGTACTTACCGGTCATTTGGGTAACTGGGAGTGGGGAAATGCGGTAATTAGCAAAGAATTAAAACACACACCGGCTGTTTTATACAAACCAATATCCAATCCTTTTATTGAAAAATATGTAAAAACACGCAGAGGCAGGTTTGGTTCCGAAATGGTTTCAATTTATCGTAGCATGCGCTATTTTTTAGTAAAAAAAGAAAAGCCTGCTGCTTATTTTTTAGTAGCCGATCAGTATCCAACAACAAAGGAAAAAGAAAAAAAAGTCAACTTCTTTGGCAATGTAACTCCATTTCTTCATGGCCCCGAAAACTTCTCAAAACAATTAAAAGCACCTGTTTATTACATTGTTATGAAAAGGGTAAAAAGAGGATATTATTCAATGGAATATTATAAGCTTACCGATGACTCAAGCCAGCTTAACGAAACAGAACTTACTCAATTATATGCCAACCACTTAGAAAATTCAATCAGGCAGCAACCAGAAGACTGGATGTGGTCACACAAGAGGTGGAAAAAGGTGCTTTATTCATTCGAATAACTCCAAGTGAAATAAATACCTAATAATCAAATAATTAAATATTTTCAATTTTAAATATTAAGCCTAATTTTTAAAATATATTTTAGAATTTAAGCATATTTAATATAATATATTATGATAAATAAGCCTTGAAATATATTATATTTTAAATTTTATGTATATATTTGTTAATATAATTTATTTTTTCGGCATAATTTAATAAAATGGAGTACGCAAGAATAACTACCCAGTTAATAGAGGAGTGGCTGCAAGAAAAGGAACTTATTATACTTTACGGAGCCAGACAAGTTGGTAAAACAACCTTGGTAAAAAAGCTGTGTGCCAAAAAAAAGAATGCACTTTACCTCAATTGTGAAACTCCGACAGTCAAAGATTTATTAGAAAGTAAAAAAAGTTCTTCTTTTAAACTTCTATTTGGAGAAAACCAATTAATAGTACTGGATGAAGCACAGAAAGTAAATGAAATTGGGGAAATTCTAAAACTAATATACGATGATGACGATTTTAAACTGAAAATAATTGCCACAGGTTCAAGCAGTTTTGATTTAGCGAATAAAGTTTCTGAACCCATGACAGGAAGAAATATCAAGTTTATTATGTACCCATTATCAATGATGGAAAGGTATAAAACAGAGGGCTGGGTGTCTGTTTCAGACAGGCTTGATGAAACACTTGTTTATGGAAATTATCCGGCAATTCTTAACTCTTCAAAAAAAACTAAGGAGCGGCGTCTTGTTGAACTTGCCAATGATTACCTTTTCAGGGATATTCTCGAAATGGAAAGTTTAAGATCAACCAGCAAACTTAGAAACCTGTTACGTTTAATAGCATTGCAGGTTGGCGCGCAAGTGAGTACCAACGAACTGGCTCAAAATATTGGCTTAGCCCAGCAGACCGTTGAAACTTATATTGACCTACTTGAAAAGAGTTTCATAATTTTCAGGCTTCATTCTTATAACAAAAACCTGCGCAATGAAATAAAAAAAAGCAAAAAAATATTTTTCTATGATTTAGGAATTAGAAATGCAATAATCAATAATTTTAACACACCTGAAAACAGAACAGATATTGGAGCTTTGTGGGAAAACTACTGCATACTGGAAAGGTTTAAAACTAACGAATACAATCAGCTGAACAAGAACTTTTATTTTTGGAGAACTTACGATCAGGCTGAAATCGACTTAATAGAAGAAAAAAACAACCAACTTGAAATTTTTGAGTTTAAATGGAAAACTAAAAAGAAACAACGCTTCCCAGAATCTTTTTTAAGCACTTACAATGTAACAAAAACTTATGTTATAACACCTAAAAATATGAATGAACTTCTAAATGAACCTTTTTGATACAACTACCACTTAACAATCATTCTTCTTCAAACAACCATTTTTCAGCATCAACTTCGTTATCAAAATATTTAAGCTCAAATTTTTCCCCTTCTTTTTCCTGCATGGTTTGCTCTAACGAAACCTGCATATAAAAATCGCGACTTATGATAAAAGCCACCTTTTTCAATCCAACTTTAAATGCAGGGCCTATAAGATTTTCGTTTATCCAAACCTGCATATGTTGTGGTATTGGCTGATAATAATTCATATAATCAACCAACTGAAAGGTGGGTTTATAAAACTCAATCTCCTTTGCCCATTGCAGCATTAAACTTTTATATTCCTCTTCCGAACCAATATCTCCAAGCCTTATCACCTTAAAATAAGATTTATCATCAAAGTAATCAATTGTTAGTGCACTATTTTCAAATACCCTCATAAAAAGCAATTATTAAGTAGCAGTACTTATTTGAGCGGTTTTGAGTGTTGTCTTCTGAAATTATAGTGCAAAATAAAGCAAAAAGTCAGTAATTACCCATTAAAAAAATAAAAACAATCCTAAAATATGTTATTTGATCTGATTCTACGATAGTTTACCACAAATTCTGTGTTGTTAAAAAAAGGCATGAAGCGAGAAGCACGCATCGCCTTCGGCAAGCCAATGGCAACAGATGGGAGTGGGAAGAAAAATGATACAGAAATTATCTTTTCTCCCTACTTCAATCTTCCAACTTCAAACCATGCTAAGCAGTTGTTTAGCATTAAGTAATTAACGTTGGTGGTAAACAAGCGACTAATCAGTATTTAATTACTTTTACCAGTTTTTGTACGCATTTTGCAGTATTAAAAAAATAATAAGTATTTTTAAAACGTTAAATTAATTTAGCATTTGATTAATTCGAAACTAGAGGCAAAAAACGAGTATCTACATGAAAACCAAAATATTAACATTTATAACCAATGCTTTTTTCTGTATAACATCTGTGGCACAAGTTTCACAGATCGATAGTTTAAAAAATGTAATTGAAACGAGTGAAAACGATACGAATAAAGTAAACTTGTACCTGGAATTGTCCCAATCTTATTTGCGTATAAACCAGGATACAACAATAATTTACGCTAATAGTGCCATAACACTGGGCAAAGAGATCAATTTTTATAAAGGTGTTGCTAACTCCTACCGACAAATTGCCATTGTATACTATATAAAAGGAGAATATGACAAAGCCATTGAAAACTTTGAATTAAGCCTAAAAACATGGAAAGATGCTGGTGATGAAAGGGGCGTAGGAAGGGCACATAATAACATTGGAATTATTTATTTTAATATTGGGAAATATGACAAAGCCTTAGAAAACTACCTGAAAGCTTCTAAAATTCTCACTCAAATTAATGATATAGATGGAGTTGCACGAGCAAATAACAATATTGCCAATTTATACAATTACCAGGGTAACCTACCATTAGCACTTGAATACTCATTTAAAAGCCTTGAAATACATGAAGAGTTAAAAAATGAAAAAGAAATCTCAACAACACTTTACAATATTGGCAGTATCTATGAAGCCCAAAGATATCACCCTAAGGCGCTTGAGTATTTCGAAAAGGCCCTAACAATTTCGGAAAAGTTAGATAACAAAAAAGAAATGGCTGATATTTATGACAATATTGGGAACGTTTATCAAAATATAAGTAAAAATGACACCATAACAGAAAGTGAGAAAGCGGACTACTACAAAAAAGCAATTAGCTATTTTGAAAAAAGCCTGCCACTTTACAGCGAAATTGGGTTCAAAAAAGGAATAGCTATTTCCTATAATAAAATTGGTCTTGTTAATTTATATTCAAAAAAATACTCAAACTCGCTAACATTTTTTGAAAAAAGCAATAAAATCTATGAAGAACTGGGAGATAAATATGGCCTAAGTGAAACAAAATTGAATATAGGAAAATATTACAATACTATAAAAAGATACTCAAATGCTCTTGCAGAACTGAAAAATGCATTGGATTTTTCAAAAGAATTGAACTCAAAAGAGCAAATCAGTGACATAAGCCTTGAACTTAGTAAAACATATGCTGCTAAAAAGGACTATAAAAACGCCTACAAATATTTTAGTCAACACTATACCCTATCAGAAGAAATAAAAAGTCAAGAAAAAATACATGAAGCGGGTCAACAGGAATTAAATTACCAGGTAAATAAAAAACAGAGAGAAATAGAAGTTAAAGAACTTCTTGCTCAAAAGGAAATAGAAAAGCAATCAATGTACACTCTTGGTGCTTTTTTAGCCCTTGCATTAGTTGTCCTTATAGCTTTTTTCGTTTACAGAAGTTACAGAATAAAGAAAAAGTCAAACATTTTATTAGAGAAGCAACGAGATCAAATCCTTCAGAAAAATGAGGAGTTGTTGCAACTAAACGAAGAAATAACCGCACAAAGAGAATTAACTGAGCGTCAAAGGGATATAGCCCTGCAAAGACAAAAAGAAATCATGGACAGCATTCAATATGCCAAACGAATCCAGGCGGCTGTAATGCCCCATCGTGAAATGTTTGTTGAAGTGGTGCCGGATTATTTTATCTACTTTAAGCCCAGGGATATAGTAAGTGGTGATTTTTACTGGATGAAAAGACTTGAAAAACATATTGTAGTTGCGGCCGCTGATTGTACAGGCCATGGAGTTCCGGGAGCATTTATGAGTTTGTTAGGCATTGCCTTTTTAAACGAAATTGTAAATGAAAACCTTAAAGATGCAGCTGGAATATTAAATTTACTCCGCGAAAGAATTATTGATGCACTGCACCAAACCTGGAAAGACGATGAGGCAAAAGACGGAATGGATATTGCCTTAAGCGTTATCAATATAGAAACCAAGGAATTACAATATGCCGGAGCATACAACCCTCTTTATCTTTTCAGAAATGGTGATTTAATTGAGAGAAAAGCCGACAAAATGCCTATTGGTATTCACATAAAAAAGCCAGCCGACTTCACCAACCATACTATTCAACTTAAAAAAAACGATGCTATATATATGTTTTCGGACGGTTACATTGACCAATTCGGAGGCGAAAATGGTGGCAAGTTTAAAACCAGAAGGTTTAAAGAACTTCTTTTCTCGATGAACAACCAACCAATGAAAGACCAAAAAGAGGTGATTGATAAAACCCATAAAGGTTGGAAAGGACAACAAAAACAATTAGATGATATTTTGGTTATTGGAATGCGTTTTTAAAATTAAACTACTGGTACCATGCTAAAGCTAAAATTAGTTAAAGTAGGTAAGCATAAAATTCAGGTAGTAAAACTAATCCGTATGTTTACCGAACTGGGTTTAAAAGAATCAAAAGAACTAATGGATAATGCACCCTCAATTCTACTATCTAAACAAGAAGATATTGATATTGAGCAAATTATAAAAAACTTTGCAGCTATTGGTGCAATGGTAGAAAAAATAAAAGAAAAACCTGTTGAGGAACCTAAAGAATCAACAGTGGGTGTTGATACCTCCTATTCACCTTCGCAACGCCCAGGCATGGCCAAACAGAAAAAAAAAGATTATCGAAAAAAAGAAACAATTACTCACCAGAAAAATAAGCCTGAAATACAATTTAAAACAAAACAAAAGCTGAAATTAAAGCCAGCCATTACCTTTGCTGTAGTAATTGCTATAATAAAATCATTTATTAGCATTCGTTTTGGATTCATGGCCTCTTTTTATGCAATTTTTTTTGTTGCAGTGGGCATTGCCTATTTTCTAAGGAAATATAATATCAATACGGATAAAAGAATTGGAATTGCTGCTTTTGCCATTACTTTTTTGTACTTTTTTGCAAATGTAATTGCAGATGCCATAATACTATATTTACTCTACCAGTATGTAATTCCTCTAAACATTTTTGCCCTTTTTGCAAGTTTTCTTACAACAAGAAACTTTTTAGTTATAATAGCAGCAGGCGTTGCCTATTTTTTTGCCATTAACAAGGATGTTTTTAAAAAATTTCGCCCTAAAACAGAAGAAACTGAAATAGACGACAATAATTTCATGGAAAATAAACAGATAAAGAATCAAAAGGAGAAAAAAAGGTTTTAAAAATATCAACTATGGAAAACACAACTCAAATTCAAAACCAACCACCCCAAGCTAAAAACAGTTATTCCTTAACTATCAAGCTCCTATTAATTGGTGCATTGGTCATTGTATTACTAATTCCTTCTTTTATGATCCAGTTTTTGATTCACGAAAGGAAACAAAGAAACGATGAAGCCAAATCAGAAATAAGCTCTACTTGGGGAGCCATTCAAACACTAGGCGGACCAGTAATTTCGGTACCAGTAAAAAAAACAAAAGTTATCAACCGCGAAACAATTACAGAATACTCTTTTGCTCATATTTTGCCCGAAGAGCTAAAAATTGAAGGAAAAGTTATCCCGGAAAAGAGACACAGAAGTATTTACGATGTTGTTGTGTACACTACCAACCTTTCATTTTCAGGATATTTCAGCACTTCCGAATTTATTAACTGGCAAGTGGACGAGGGCCAATTACTCTGGGACAAAGCAGTTGTTACAGCAGGCATACCAGACATGAGAGGGATTAAAGAAAACATTGAATTAAACTGGGATACCTCAAAATATTTATTTAACCCAGGTGTACCAAGTTCGGATGTTTTTGGTTCTGGTGTAAGTACAGAAATTGATCTTTCAAACTTAAGCAATAAAAAAATTGAATTTAGTTTTAAATTAAGCCTTAATGGTAGCGAAGAGTTGAATTTTATCCCAATTGGGAAAAATACAATAGTTGATATTGAATCACCCTGGCCCGATCCAAGTTTTCAGGGTGCTTTTTTGCCAGATGAACACAACATTACCCAAAAGAATTTCACCGCCCACTGGAAAGTTTTGCACCTAAACAGAAACTTTCCCCAAAAATGGGAAGGCCAAAGGTACTATATCAATGATTCTAAATTTGGTGTAAACCTGATAGTACCAGTTGATCATTACCAGAAATCAACCAGATCAGCCAAATACGCCATTATGATTATTGTTTTAACTTTTATGGTTTTCTTTTTTGTTGAGGTGTATAATAAAAACAAAATTCACCCCATGCAATACCTGTTGGTTGGTTTGGCATTGATTATTTTCTACGCCTTATTACTCTCATTTTCAGAGCATTTCGGGTTCAATATAGCCTATTTGATTGCAGCAATTGCTACTATTGCCTTGGTTACCGCTTATTCGCACAGTATTTTTAAGAAAACCTCACTGACATGGATTGCAGGGCTAATTTTAATCGTTTTATATGGTTTTATATTTGTAATTTTGCAATTACAGGATTATGCATTATTGATGGGGAGTGTTGGACTTTTCCTTGTAATGGCTGTTATCATGTATTTATCAAGAAAAATTAATTGGTATAACTATAACGAAAACAAAAACAATTAATAATGACTGGTGCAAAACAATTTGGATTAGGAATTAAAACATACGGACAAGCTTTAAGTTTTATCTTTAGAAATAAATTGGGATGGACTTTTTTAGTCCCTATTGGTTTAACAATTCTATTATTTATAGGTGGGCAAGCACTTGTAAATGAAGCGATTGACTACCTACAAAAAACCCTTCTTGGATGGGCAAACCTTGAAGAAGGCGGTTTTTGGGGAGGTGTACTTGGCGGAGTTGTTGGCTTTTTAGCCGAGGTTATTTTCTTCATTATTTTTGCTTACATTTCAGGTTACGTAGTAATCATCTTAATGTCGCCCTTACTGGCCTATTTATCGGAAAAAACTGAGCAAATATTAACTGGTAATGAATACAGTGTTGGCGTAGGACAAATGATTAATGACATTTTTAGAGGAATTTTTATGGCCCTGCGTAATCTCCTTATGGAACTTATCCTGCTTGCTTTAATGTTTTTGGTTAGTTTTATTCCAATAATTGGATGGCTGGGAACAATCGCGCTTTTCTTTATCTCAGCTTATTTTTATGGTTTTTCTTTTATTGATTTTAATAATGAGCGACAAAAGTTAAACATAAAACAAAGCGTGAAAGTAGTCCGTAAATACAAATGGGTGGCAATTGCCAATGGGCTGGTATTTTCGTTGTTTTTACTCATTCCGTTTTGTGGAATATTTATGCCACTATTTGTTTCAATAGTTTCGGTAGTTGCTGCAGCATTGGCAATGCATAAAACAGATGCCTATAAACAAGAAATCGTTTAATGGGAAAAATAAAAATATCAGCGGTATCCTATTTAAATACTTTACCCTTTCTATACGGAATTAAAAACCATCCTGCCTCAGAGAATTACATCTTTGAGCAGGATATACCTTCGGTATGTGCCAAAAAATTAATTAATAACAAGGTTGATATTGCTTTAATACCTGTTGCAGCTATCCCCCAGATAAAAACGCCATTTTTTATCTCTGATTATTGTTTGGGTGCTACAGGTAAAGTACGTACTGTTTTGCTTTTAAGTGATGTACCTTTGCATGAAATTGAACATGTTCTACTTGACTATCAGTCTCGTACATCGATAAATTTAATTAAAATTTTAGCAAAAAAACACTGGAACATTAACCCCAACTGGATTGATACAAAAGCCGGCTTTGAAATTAAAATAAAAAATAAAGTTGCTGGTGTGGTAATTGGCGACAGGGCTTTTTCACTAAAATCAAAATACAAATATGTTTTTGATTTATCGGAAGAATGGTTTAAAATGACTGGTTTGCCTTTTGTTTTTGCCACCTGGATAGCAAACAAACCAATTGATAATGAATTTATTACACGATTTAATAACGCTTTACAATTTGGTTTGGATAATATTGATAAAGTAGTTGAAGAATTTCAGCAAAATTTTCCTGATTCGCCCATCAATTTGCATAAATACCTGACTAAAAACATTGATTTTGTTATGGATGAAAAGAAGAAAGAATCGATGAAATTGTTTTATGATTTTTTGGTTGAATTGGAATTGCTGCCTGCTAATACTATTGAAAATATTAATTTTTAGTCTTTAATCTAGTTTAACTGCTAGAGAAATCATTTTCATAAAAAAAGTCTAAGTTCCAATTTCTAAAACCTATACCCTACCCCCCATTCTCCAAAATCGGCGGCTGCCCAAAAAGTTTTCAGTGTAACATTTGCCATCCAGTGCTTTGAAAATCGGTATTTTAACCCAAATCGATGATAAATACTTTCGAAACTTTTAGAGCGTTGCCAAAAATACGCCCCCATTTGAATAGTAAATGATGTTTTTCCAAAAACCATATCATATGAAAAATGCCCACCTGCGTAAAAAAGATCCTTACCTTTGGGTGTTCCTATATCTTCTTCGAGTAAATATTCTTTTCGTGAATTATCTTTAAACAAATCGATACCCAATCCTAGCCTGCTTTTATGTGAAACCTGCCTTTCAGCATTAAATGAAAAAGTGGAAACATAATATTTTTTTGTTCTTGCTGGTTCAAGAGTTTTTATTCCACCTGCATAAATAATAGAAAATTCGTTTTTTTTCTTCAGCTCCTGAACCTTAAAAAAAGACGTATCAATCTCACTATCAGAAATTTGAAACCTCAACCCTGTTTGAAGAGCAAAAATATTAAAACCTTTGTTAGGTTGCTGGGTGCCCCCATTTGAAAAATGTGTTAAACCAATTCCTGTAAGAAAATAAAGTTTTTTTGTTAGCCTGATATCAAAATCAAGATTGAAGTTTAAATATGCATTCAGGTTTGAACCAATGGCTATGTTGTATTTGTTTTCATACAAATCGAACGGTTTAGACAACCAGGCAACCCCGGCAGCACATTTGGTTGAAACCTTAAACCCTTTTGCCTGAAAGGCCAGAATTGAAATATATGGAAAAACTGCATTGGCTGTTCCCAACTGTTCCGGATCCCCTAAATTAATAAAATAATACCCCAACCCAACAGTTGGCTTGCGATACAGGTGGTGCCAGGCTTTTTGCCCATTCACTTCCTTACTTAGGTTTAGCTCCAATGACGATGTATATCCCTTTATAAGATACTCAAAAGATTCATGGTGCCGATAGATATACCCTTTTGCGAATTTAGCTGAAAAGCTGGCACCAGTTGCAGACTGACTTCTTAAACTCAGTTGAACCAAAATAAACAAAATCAGCAATATAACTTTACAAAACCCTCTATTAATCATTCTTAATTAATTTACCGCTTCCTGAATGCTCTTCAATAATAATTTCGGTTGGATTGCCCTTGTAAAAAATATTTCCTTCATCTACAATCAGTGCCCTTAACTGACCAGCAACATTTACATAACTATTCCCCATGCTGTTTTGATAAACATAAGCAGATTGGGCTTCCAGTTCATTGGCATATCCAAAAGCAAGGTATTCAATATCAAAGTATAAATAATTAGTTTTCCCTTTCAAAAAATAGTCCCCCGTTCCATACCAAACCTGGAAATTTAAACGATTACAATCAACTGTTAAATCACAATGGCCGATATCCGAAACAAATTTAACTTTCAGCGAAGAAAACTTCAAGGTATCCACTGAGTATAGGTTTACTCCATCAAACACTTCTACTTCGTTTAAAGTATCAACTGAAATATAGAGGTTTTTATCCGCGTAGCCTTTAATAAAACCACAAGCGTTCAAATCACTGATTATCAAAACGCTATCAATTACTGAAGTTTCAATATTGGGCACTTGATTTTCACCTGCTTCAATTTCAATTTTATTTACCGTATCATGCTTTAAATAAACATTAAAGTAGTTGTAAATTTCAATTTTGCGAAAAGTTCCAAGGTTGCGAGACTCGCTACTTCTATCACCAGCAGATTTCAAACAATCTTTTTTCTTGCAAGAAAAATTTAAAATTGAAACCAATATCAATAAAACAATTACAATCCTCTTTGCCATTCTTCTCTTAACGTTACATTTCCAGGATTTTGTATTGCCTGATGGATTTTCTTCAACAATAATTCTTTATCACGCCCCAAAATACCTTTTAAAATCAAATAGTTGGAAGCATGATCGCTTCTAAAAACAGTTGAATCAAGGGTAGTATGGCTGATAAAAAGAGCCAGTTCCTCAATTAGCTCAGGTGTTGATAAAGGAGTAAACTCAAAATCAATTCTTTTTCTGAAATGTTCCAACTCATACGGAAAGCTTAATACCAGGGTAGATAAATAATCAGGTTGGATTGCATTTACCAACTTTGCTGAATTAATTGCATGCTGACCAGTCATTTTTTTGCCACCTAAGCCATTGACTATCATCACAGAACTCTTAATCCCAACCTTTTTGCACTTTTTCATTCCTTCAGCAGAACTTTGGTAACTTTCACCTTTGTTTATCAGCATTAAAAGTTCATCATCACCTGATTCAAGGCCTGTATAAACCAGATTTAAACCGGCATTTTTTAGCTCAATCAGTTCATCCTCGCTCTTATTAAGCAAATCTTTAGGCTTGGCATATGTTGATACCCTTCGTAAATTTGGAAAAGCCTGCCGAATTGCTGCCAAAATATCAAACAGTTTTTGAGTTTTTAAAACCAGGGCATCTCCATCGGCTAAAAATATTTTATTTGTACGAGGATATTCTCTACTAAAAGCCTCAATCTCCTTTTTGATTTGCTCAAATGGTTTAACCCTGAATTGCTTTGAGGTATACATTTCGCAAAAAGCGCATTTGTTCCATGAGCAGCCATGCGTAACCTGCAGAATTAAAGAATTGGCTTCGCTGGGTGGCCGAAACAAAGGATAATTATAATTAAAATCAGAAAGATACACCTAACAAATAAATTAAATTAGGCTGGCAAAATTAATAGTTTTGGTATAACACTGAAAATTATTGTTCCTTAATCCTCTTTTCCAACTCAATGTATTTCTTCTTGTCCCTAATTTGCTCAAAAGCTTCATCCTGCTTTAAATATTTAAGGTTACTAAAGCCCTTTGATATTGCATTTTCAAGCATTTTTAATGCCTGTGAGTATTTTTTATTCTTGGCATATATTCCGGCAAGATAGTATTCGGGGTAAGGCGATGCTGGTTTTACAAGTGTTGCAATTTTAAAAATCCTAACCGACTCCTCAAATGACATTCCTTCTCTATTTAACATAAAATTTTCAAAAACCATCAAATAAACTTTGTTAATCATCCTTTTTGAAAGAAACTGTAATTCTATATTAGAAGAGTCTTTGGCATTTTCATTAATTCTTTTGCATTCGTTTTTCCACCATTGCAATGTATATTCCTGTGGTTTATAAAAAGCGTTATTAAGTGTATAGGCAAGCTTTGATTCAACAGCGCAATAATGTTTTTGCAATTCCAGCTTTTGGGCAACCAAAGGAGCATTTTGCAAATCGTGTATTTTGCTCTGTAATACTTCATTATCCGATAAACCATCAAGGTGCATCAATAAGTCCTGATACCCTATATATTTTTTAAATACATCATTACTATTTGATAAAAAATCTAACTTCTCCTTTTTATAATTGGCAATAAATGCAGAATCAGTTTTAACAAGTTTGCGCCTGCCTGCATCAAAATTTAAATAATTAAAGGCTTTTTGCATTTCACTTACAGCCGGCCAAACATGATTTTCATTAAAATAAATCATATAATGCCTAATAGCAACCTTATCTAACTCATTTTCAAGGTTTTTTAACTCATAATAATTCATGTCTAAATCGCCAACCAGGCCAACAAAAGTAAATTTATTCCATTTTGTTGGTTGATAACCATGTGGGAATCCAGCACCGCAAGCAATTACACCTATTATGCTATTGTTCTGAATGGCTAGTCGGGTAGCAACTCTTGCCCCTCCGGAAAAACCCATTGTGTAAACTCTGTTGGTGTCAATCGTAAACCGGGTTTTGGTATCCGAAAATACTGCATAAGCTGCTCTGTCAATAGGTTCCTGCGGTCCGTTTCTTGAATTATTCGAGCAGACCATAATATAACCATACTCCTCTGCTAAATCTTTGTATTTTTCAACTGGTAACTTGCCTCTTGCAGCAGGTTCAAACACATAAATTATCGGGTATTTTTT
The DNA here is from genome assembly GCA_050291445.1 of Bacteroidales bacterium. Lineage (GTDB taxonomy): Bacteria > Bacteroidota > Bacteroidia > Bacteroidales > NBLH01 > NBLH01. The sequence goes on from JBNKJW010000282.1 coordinate 29,028, forward strand.
ATCAGTAGTATAATAGGAAGGCAAATACAAAGCATAAGTTTGTTGTCTGTTACCAACACATTTAATGGTATCAACCACTTCTCCTCGTGGTATCCTATGTTGTGGAACACCTGCAGTTAACAAAACTGTCTGAAAGAGGATAATTTTTAAAATTATTATCTTAAATTTCATTATTGCTACCGAACTAAAATGGCAAAATCTGCAGATAGTTCTTACAAGAATTTATAAACCGATTCAATAACGCCAGAATTATACTGCCGGAAATTAGCTAATTCAACCTTGCTTTCAATAGCTGCATCAACAAACAGCCGAATGCCTTTTCCTAATAAAACAGGTATTGTAAACAACCTAAGTTCATCAATCAGCTTATTTTCAATAAAAAAGGCAGCAGTTTTGCCCCCACCAACCAGCCAGCATACCCCATTGGTCTTTTCCTTTATTTTTGCAGTATATTTTAATTGTTTACTATTAATAAAAGTTGCATTAATATCATTCTGTTTATTTACATCTCTGGTAAACACAAAAACCTCTTTGCCTTTGTACGGAAACTCACCTTTAAATGATAATACCTGCTGATAAGTTGTATTCCCCATAAAAACAACATCAACTGTGCTGAAAAAATCATGAAAACCATAATCTTCTCCTTCTCCTAGATTAAGCCAGTCAACTGCGCCATTTTCGCGCGCGATGTATCCATCAACACTTTGCGCTACATAAAGTACAATTTTCCCCATAAACCAAATTTACAATTATCACTCTCAAATGTCAACTACAACGAATTATTTTTTAATCGTTGCTTGAAATTGTTAATAATGGACTGTATTTTATTTTCAAGCAAAATCCTTTCAACTGCCAAAGAATCTTTAAAATCAGATGCTGAAAACTGGTAATTTCTGAGTTTCCTTAACTCAATCGTTTCGTTATTTGAATAACTTAATAGTAAACTATCGGCCAACAATCTTAAAGAACTATCTGAGACACATTGAAACTGAACTTTTTCATCATTTGCAAACAAGCTACTGCCATAGGTTGTAAAATAATCATCGTAGCCAAGCAAATGTAATAGAGTTGGCTTAATGTCAAGCGGTTGTGCTATAATTGAATCAATTTTTGAATAAAAAGGCAACTCTTGTAACGAGGTAAATGAAATTGTTCTTTCAAGAGAGGATTTTGGTGAACCTTGCTTTTTCGAACCAGCATTAATTCTGATAATCAACTCGTTATCATTTACCATTTCCAAACTTGCTGCATGCATATTACTTTCGTCTATCCTGGCATTGATGACCAGCAGTTCAAAAATTTTCATTCCAGCTGTTGATTCCACCTCATCACTTACATCAAAACTATAAAAATTCTTAATTAATTTTTCAACCTCTTTAGGGTAACCTATCACCTTAAGTTTAGTAACAAAATTTTCCTTTTTAAGCAGATTAACAAGACTTTCAAATTTATTTAATGAATAGATTGAGTGATAAAAACCATTGCGGTATACCCCCGGGAAAGATAATAATACCTCATCAAGTAACTGAAAAATATTTTGACTGTAATTATCCAGAGTGGAAAGTGGGAAAAAGTTTTGCTCCTGGTTATTGCCCGAATACTCCTTTTGCTCAATAACAATTAGCTTAATCCTATCAAAAGCAGGCATTTTTTCCTTTTCATATTTTTTAATTGATGAAAACTCATTGAGTTCCCAGTTGGTTATGGGCTCCATTTTTTTAGCTTTTACTGTAGTTAACAGCAAATAAGGATTATTAACTACCAAAGGGGCCAATTTTCTGTCTGCTTTTAAATAAAGATTACCATACAAATCCTCTTTTCGAAAATTGTTTAACACAAAAAGAAATGCAATTGTAAGCAATATGGCAAAACCCGACCACTTTCTAATTCTTTTTTTATGCTTATATTCCGTATCAATTCTTTTAATAAGTTTAAAACATAAAACAAGAATTACCAATATAACCAAAAAATAAACAGCCAAATGCAAATACCTGTCTATCAAGTCATTGAATTGGGTGTTTTTCATCTCTTCAAGGTAGAGGTTCACTTCTTCAATCAATTCAAAAGCCCTTAGCCTATGGCCAGAAAGCTTGTACATCCTAACATCAAACAAATTGATAAACAGAGCTAGGGCATTAAGCAAGAAAAAAAGAGACTTAAGTGAAAACTGATAAAACCCCGAATTGTATATTTTGGCAGGCCAAAAAAACAAAAAGACAAACAGGCTATTCACAAAAACGACAACTAAAAAATCGTATTTAAGCCCTTTTAAAATTGCAAAAAACACAGCTGAAAAGCCAAAAGAGTTGAACAATTCACTATTTGCAAAATAAAGGATGGTTCTTCCGGCAGCAAAAAGAAAAATAAGGACAATAAGTAAAAGAAATAATCGAAAAAGTTGATTGAAAAATGTTTTCATTCAATACATCTTATTAAAAGGTTTTGATTATGGGGCAGGTGTAATGGTTAATTCCTTCTGTTCCCAAAAACAATTCCGAAGGAATTGCATGTTTATAGCATAAATTATTCTAAAACAATGTACAACCCCGATTGGGGTCGAATATAACGCTGATTAAATCTTATCTATAATCATTCGAATCCTTTGGATTCATGACCTCACACAAAACACATTATTAATATCCATACTAAAAACATTTATATTCAATATGGCTGATAACAACCTAAACCCTATCCTCTATCTGATAAGCATTTCTATCGGAAGAACTTCTAGAAATCAATTCGGCAATAAAACCAGTTAAAAATAGTTGCGTTCCAAAAATAATTGCCAAAAGCCCCAGAAAAAACAGCGGCCTGTCAGTCATTTGGTACTGATGGTATGCAAACTTTGCAAAAGTGAGATAGGCCAAAATTATAAAGCCAATAAAGAAAAACAGTGAGCCCATTGTACCAAAAAAATGCATGGGCTTTTTCCCGAATTTTGCAATAAAAACCACCGTCAACAAATCTAAATAACCAGTTACCAAACGGGATAGGCCAAATTTACTCACACCGTATTTACGTGCCTGGTGAATAACTACTTTTTCACCTATTTTATTAAAACCAGCACTTTTAGCAAGCACTGGTATATAGCGGTGCATATCACCAAACACTTCAATACTTTTTACCACTTTATTCCGGTAGGCTTTTAAGCCACAGTTCATATCGTGCAAATGAATGCCGGTTACCCTTCGGGCAGTCCAGTTATAAAATTTGCTTGGAATGGTTTTCGAAATTGGATCATGGCGCTTTTTCTTCCAGCCCGACACCAAATCATAACCATCTTCTTTTATCATCTTATACAGGCCTGGTATTTCATCAGGACTATCCTGCAAATCAGCATCCATGGTTATCACAACATCACCTTGTGCAGCTTCAAAGCCACAATACATGGCTGCCGATTTTCCATTGTTTTTTAAAAATTTCATACCCACTATTTCAGGGTGCTCCTTTTTTAATTGTTGGATAACCTCCCAGGATTCATCCTTACTCCCATCATCAATCATAATGCACTCATAAGAAAACTGGTTAGCTTCCATCACTTTTGCTATCCACTCAACCAGTTCTTTAAGCGATTCTTCTTCGTTGTATAGCGATATTACAAGAGATATATCCATGTTTAATATTATTCAAAAGGTATTTCTTCAGATTTCTTTTTAAGAAAAATTGATGTAATTAGAGAAATTATGAACCCCATAAAAGTTGTTGATGGTATTGAAACTAAAGACATAATCATTGGGGTCATAAACTTTTTTTGCATTTCAACTGCCATTTCAATTTGTTCATCGGGCAGACCTTGCTTCATAAGCTGATCTTCAGCCATTAATAACATTTTTCCAATAAATTCAGTATCAATAACTGTTACAAAAACATAAAAATAAATTGCACCAATAATTGAAGCAAACATTACTATCAAAGTTCCAAAACCCAAAGCCTGTCCATAGGAGATAGTTCCTCCCAAAACATTGTCTCTGTAACTTTTTGTGGCAACAATAATTCCTCCTATAATTACGAGGTAAGATACCCAGCTAACCCATTTTTCTAAACTTAAATCTAAAAAAAACATTAAAAGCGAATAGATAATAAGTGCAATACCTAAAATTAAACCCCAGTTCATTGCGTTTTTCCAAAGACCAGATTTTTTTTCTTCCATTTTGTTAATTTTTGATTTATGAAAAGTAAATATTTTAGATACAAAGAAAAGCATTTAAGTGGAAAAAACGTAAGATTTTTTTTACTGGTTGCTGGATGCCGGTGGCTGATACTTTTAGAAACAAGCAACCACCAACCAGTAACTATTATAAAAAGCCTATAATAAAAATGCTTATATATCCGCCAAACCGGCAACCTACTAAATACAAGCAAATATGCCTTAACCTTACCAACCAACTTAAAAAACCCGCTAGGCGAATAGTCTAACAAGCAACCATTGACCGGTAACTTTTGCATAAGCCCTGAAATAAAAAATACAACATTTGGGCTGAAAAAAGCCGCATATTTTTTGGTACCAACGAAAATATTTCTACTTTTGCGGCGGGTAAGTCTTATACGACCAGCTCCTGCTGAACTCCCCCAGGATCGGAAGGTAGCAAGGGTAGGCGGTTGTAGCGGTGCGATATGAGTAGCTTACCCACTTTATACCTCAATAGCGATTCACCTGGACCAAAAGTCAAAAATACTCATTCCATTTTTTTATAAGATTTACTATTATGAAATTTTTTATTGACACAGCTAACCTTGAAGACATTAAGGAAGCACAGGATTTAGGTGTTTTAGATGGTGTAACCACCAACCCTTCGTTAATGGCCAAAGAAGGTATTAGTGGAGCCGAAAACATCAAAAATCACTATTTAAAAATTTGCGAAATTGTTGATGGCGATGTTAGTGCCGAAGTTATTTCAACTAATTATGAAGGCATTATCAAAGAGGGCGAAGAACTGGCAGCTTTACATCCACAAATTGTTGTAAAAATTCCGGTTATAAAAGATGGTATAAAAGCCATTAAATATTTCTCAACAAAAGGTATCCGTACCAATTGTACATTGATTTTCTCTCCAGGCCAAGCACTGCTGGCAGCAAAAGCTGGTGCAACCTATGTGTCGCCATTTGTTGGCCGATTGGATGATATTACCAGTGATGGTATTGACTTGATCTATAAAATTGTAGAGATGTTTAACTCCTATGGTATTGCAACCCAGGTGCTAGCAGCATCAGTTCGTCACACCATGCACATCATGCAATGTGTTGAAGCTGGAGCAGATGTGGTTACCTGCCAGCTTAACCCTATCTTAGGATTATTAAAACACCCATTAACGGATAGTGGATTAGCAACATTTCTTGCAGATTACAAAAAAGCTAACGGATAATAAAAATTTAGAAGGACTGTTTCATTTTTAACTGTCTTTTTCAATTATTAAGGTTTAAACTCATTGGTAAATACTATTTTATCCAATGGCAAACGGGTTCTTTCCTTAGTTTCTAGTTCCTGCATATCTTCGGGGAGTTCTTCTGGTTTGCCCAGGTAGCCAATTGCAATTGCTGCCACAGCTTTATAGCCCTCTGGGATTTTAAAAAGCTCATGTGCCATATCAGAATCAAAACCACCCATTTGGTGCATGTAAATTCCATCAGCTGATGCCTGAACAGCCATTGTTGCTGTTGCCTGCCCCAAATCATACAAAGCATAATCGTTGGGTTTGTTATGATAATCGGAATTCATTTTGGCAACCGCTATAACTAAAACAGGGGCTGACTTTGCCCATTTTTGGTTCCAGACAATCAAGGTTTCAAAAATTTTCTGATAGCTCTCATCTTCATCCTTTAAACCATAAATAAACCTCCAGGGCTGCTCGTTTCTTGAAGAAGCAGACCAACTAGCCGCCTCAAACAAAGTTAAAATAGTTTCGCGTGGTACTTTTTTATCCGAAAAAGAACGTGGACTCCACCGTTGCTTAATTAATTCATCAACCGGGTATTGTGTGTTTGCTTGTTTTATCATTAATAAAGGTTTTATTTTTCGACTTCAAACTTCTATCTTCTTGCTTCTTCCATAAATATCGTAAATAAAAATTACTTACGCAATTGCCCATTTATATTTTTAATCTTATCAAAATCAATGATATCGCATTTTAAAGAGCCAACGGGTAACTTAACTCTTATTTTCACCGGTATATAATTATCGTCAGCGGTAACCCAAACCTGAAACTGTTCTTCTTTTTTAAAAGGGCTGTCCTTACCTAGAAGAGGGATAAATCGGAGACATGGAATTCGACCAAACTTGGTTCTAACTTTTTCTATATTTTTGAATTTTACTTTTATAGGAAAAAACTCATCGTCAAAGAAAGTATATAAATCAATGATTTCATCTTTTTTTAATCTATGCGAAAAAAGGTGCCTGCGGGCATAGTAAAAAGCGGATAAAATATCAAATATATGTTTTGGTGCTTTGTGATCACCCGATTTTAGACTGCGTAAAAAACCCTGCTCCCTAAAAAAAAGCACCTCGTTATACGAAGTATAGCTATTTTCCTTGATATTTCTGACCGATTTAACTGGATAACCTGAATAAATATCTACATAACTTTCGTAAGTGTCATAAATTGTAAACATTGCACCTACTACACCAGTGGTTTTTGCTACTGCCTCTATATGCAATAAATAAGTATCGCCCACAGCTACCGAATTTATGGTCATTGATGCCTCTCCGCCCTTTATCAGTCCATACCGAACTTTATACCGGAGTTTTTCGCCCCCTTCAAAAGCAGTGTTTACAAAAAAAGCAGTGTCACTTTTCTGTGAATAAAGCTCACAAACTACTAGTAATAAGAATATTGCA
>JBNKJW010000283.1:0-16046 GCA_050291445.1 Bacteroidales bacterium
GCATCGGCATTTACCATTGCAATTTATAATTTTCTTTTGGACTAAAATATAAATGCAATTGGTATTAACCTGAGTTCGATTAAAAATATTCACACAGTTTGAATTAATTTTTAGCAGAAATTGCAACAAATTTTTGAAGGACTATCGGGATAGTTCTAGAAAAATTGGTGTGATTTCTGCAAAATTAATCAAATCTAATAGAAAATTCGGAACTGCGAAGCACTCACCGGAGGTAATCACACCATCTCTGCACTAAAAATCCCTCAAAATAGCCCGCTATTCTTTCTGCATTTTTAGCACATATCTGGTATAATTTCGAATTGCTGTGTTGAATATTTTATGTCGAACTCAGGTTATTAATTCAGGCATGTTGTCCGGACTTTGCCAAAGCCCTAAAATAACCCCTTCAATGGCGGCCAAATAAAAAGCGTTAGTGTGACCAAGTCACGCTAACGCCTAAATTTATGTTTTACTGATTTTACTATTTATCATCCTCAGGGATAGTAACATGCCCCCAGTTTTCCCCAGAACGAATTCTGTTTAATTGAGTATGAGTAATTCCAAATTCTTTAGCTAATTTATAAAGCTTATTTTTTCCCCTTTTTAGCTTTTTCTTTAACCTAATTACATCAGATTCGGTTAATTTAGCATTAGTAATCCTACCTTTTCTGTTAATGTTTTTATAATTAGGATTTTCTTTATGGTGCTCAGAAAGCATATCCCTGGTAACCCATTTTAGGTTATCAGCATGATTGTTTTCTTTTTTAAAATCAAGGTGGATCACAAATTCATGCTCTTCACTTGGTTTTTTACAAAAAGCTTCAGCCACTAATTTATGAACAATTTTCGTCTTTTTGTGTTTCCAGTCAATGTTTGATTTGAAAGTAAAATACTTATAACCATTTACATTTTGTGATTTTAGTACCACCCAGTCATCAACTTCTTTTTTAAAACGCCTGATACGTCCAAAATTCGAAATTTCGTACTTTTCTTGTTGATTGATTTCTTTGTCATCAATTGGAACCCATTTTTCATTCCAAAATGTGTTCTTTTCCTTTTCTTTTTCCATTTTAAAATTTGTTTAGTGAGATACTTGATTTAGGCCAATTTGAAATGCAAAATCTATTTGTTGTTGTTTATAGTCAGTAAAACATTTTAATTCGCTTCCATTTTTCAGCCTGATACAATAACAATACAATACACCAAAACAGTGTATTAATTCTAAATAATATGTACCTTAATTCCCTTTTGTGTTCACACAAATATACTCATATATTTTTAAAAGTCAAGGAATTGAGCTAAAAAAAACTATAGCACCAGACGGTTGGAACGCTCGGAGCTAAATCGTTACAAGAAATCCTGATTGTTATTAAAGATTAATGTTCTGATTCCAAACAAGATAGACATCTGGTTAATTTTATTTTCGGATAGGCGCAACTGATGGTAATTTAGAGCAAAATTTATTTGCAGCCCCGTTTGAGGGTTCAGAAAATAAGATGCCCTTGCCGAAAAGTCAGAATACTTTCCTGGTAATCCTTGTCCCTGCTTATTCCCATAATCTGCCAGCCTTAAATCGTACGATTTATAGATGTTTTTACCATAACTAACATCCCCTGAATCAAACCCCGCTTTTGACAAGACCCCTTTTACCTCAAACAAGTACCTGTTTTTATGATAATGAAGCTGCACCAGCAGTTCTTCGAAATTTGCCCCTGAAGGATGCGCAAGTGCCTGATAATGACTACCGTAGTTAATGATAGAATTAGAGTATGAATAGGTGTACGGGCGTACCAAATTGTATTCAATTCGTCCAAATAAATTTTTAATATTGGCTACATCAAATAGTTTCACTCCAGCCTGAATACCGTATTTATTACCCCACCAATCATTTCCTGCCCTTATTTCGGATAATACAAACTCATCAATAATAAGCTGCCCATAAAACTGGTATTTTTGCCAAAGTTTTACTTTCGCTCCAAACCCAAGCAAGGCATTATCGGCAGAACCTCCTGAAAACTCAGTTGGGCGCAAGAAGATAACCGGATTAAGATAGTTTACATTAAAATAGGTTACCCCCATTGAATCAACAGGGTTGGATACAGTGGACTCAAAAAAATTAAGGTTGAACCATTTGGTAGCATTCCAGCTTAAGTAGTGGGTAAAAAGAAGTTTATTTCTTAATTTATCATCAAAATGGTCTAAATCAGGGTCTTTTAATGCCCCAAACATCCAAATATATTTAAACTTCCGAACATTAACTGTGGCTTTAACAAATGGGTAGCTTGTAGCATTGCCCGAAAGAAATAGTGAGCGGTAACCATCACCAAAAAAATTTTTACCTACACCTGCCTGTAAATTTAATTCTTTCCAGGGCGAGTAAGATACATAACCTGTTAAACTCAAATAATGGTAGCTATTGCCTTGTTTTGATAAGTATTTTCCAAAATGTGGAACTATTCCCGTTGAATCGATTGTTTTTTGCTGAATTGGCTCAAAAGAGCTCATTCCATAAAAGCCATCAAAATGATAGGTCAGTTTTTTCATCAACTTCCCTGCTACCGAAACACCCAATTGGTAATGACCAAAAAATTGTGACGAATCAACACCAAAAGTTGGTTCAATAGTAATAATAGGGTTAATGTGGGCCGAAAACCTTTCATCGCCTAATTCTAATAAACGATTATTCACCCATCTGCTGTCTTTTTTTGAAAGGATGCTATCCCATCTTAAACTGTCGGAAAGTAAAAAAGGTCTGACATTGGAATGAAATGAATTATTTTTGAAATTACTTTTTTCGAATAATAAATTGGTCTCAGAGTTAAGGGGTAAATAGTGCTGGCCGGTCATGATGTTTGCATACATCAAAACAAGAATAAGTGTAACTGGTTTAACAGCACTCAAACATTGAATATGTTTTGCAAACTTTCTCAATTTTAATCTGTTTTAAAAACACTTTCCAGCAACCTTATCCCATTTATATCCGGGGCAATTTCAGCCTCTATACCAACAGGAAAAATAGCCTGATGGCTAATATGGCCAAAGGTGAAGTTTTTAACAATTGGTATGTTTAAATCTCCAAGCCGATCAATAAAAACTTCATTTAAAGATAAAGAATTTTCTTTGGTTATTTCCTTACCATTAATATCGCAGCCATTAAAATTGCCTAAAATAATGCCAGCAGCTTGTTTTAATTTACCCGATAACAACAGCTGTGTAAGCATTCTGTCAATTTTGTATGGAGGTTCGGCAACATCCTCGATAAACACAATTTTTTTTGTAAAATCAATATCATAGCCTGTTCCAATAAGCGAGTTGATAATGGTTAGGTTTCCACCAACTAAGTGGCCTTTTGCAATTCCTTTGTTTAAAAATTCAACCCTTCCACTAATTGAATTAATTACTTGATTGTCAGTATAATATGGATTGAGCAATGAAGAAAATTGTTTCCTGGTATATTCTGAAAATGAAGAGGTTCCCACCACTCCATGAAAAGTAATCAGACCGGTTTTTTTCCAAATAACATTCAACAAAGCCGTAATATCGCTGTACCCAATAAAAATTTTTGGATGTTTTTGAATTAAAGAATAGTCAATTTTATCTAATATTCTGGCACTTCCATAACCTCCACGTATACAAAGTATAGCATCTATTCCCGGGTTTTCAAAAGCATCATGTAAATCATCCAGCCTTACTGAATCATCACCCGCCAAATAACCTTTTCGTTTAAATATCCTGGGGGTAAAAAAGGAACGAAATCCAAGTTCCGTTAGGGTATCCTGAGTTTTCACCAACTGACTTTCGTTAATTGGCCCTGCTGGAGCAATTAAAGAGATTAAGTCATTCTTTTTTAGTGATTTTGGCTTAAGTTGTGGTTGTATGGGATCATTGGTCATTTGTCGCACTAGTTTGAAAGACCATTATAGCTCTTTACGCATTCGGGCAACCGGAATATTTAACTGTTCCCTGTATTTTGCCACTGTCCTGCGCGCAATCTGGTAGCCTTTCTCCTGCAAAATTTCGGCTAATTTTTCATCGGTCAAAGGTTTCTTTTTACTCTCATTATCAATACATTCCTGTAAAATTTTCTTGATCTCGCGGGTAGAAACTTCTTCGCCACTATCGGTTTGCATGCCTTCGGAGAAGAAATATTTAAGTGGAAAAATCCCAAAATGTGTTTGAATATATTTACTATTTACCACCCTTGAAATGGTAGAAATATCCAGGTTTGTTTTCTCAGCAATATCTTTTAATATCATTGGGCGCAGCATGGTTTCATCGCCTTCGGTAAAATATCGCTGCTGGTACTGCACAATAGCATCCATTGTGTGCATTAATGTATTTTGGCGTTGTTTAATGGCATCAATAAACCATTTTGCCGAATCTAACTTCTGTTTAACAAACGATATGGCCTCTTTTTGCTGCTTTGTATTATTTGCTTTGTTTTTATGATAAGACTCAAGCATGGTAGCATAGGTTTTGCTCACTCTCAAATCCGGAACATTTCTTGAATTCAGACTTAAAATTAGCTCACCATCCACACTTTCCATAATAAAATCAGGGGTGATATGCTGCGAGTTTTTATTAAGCGGATTAGAATAAGCACTACCAGGTTTAGGATTTAGCCTCAGTATTACTTCCACAGCATCACGCAAATCATCTTCACTTAAATTTAGTTTATTAATGATTTTTTCGTAATGTTTTTTCGTAAACTCATTAAAATGGTTCTTGATAATTTTGTAGGCCAGCCTATACAAGATGTTTTCTACATCATGAGTAGTCGATTTTATTTTATGCTCCAGCTGTAATTTTAACGATTCCTGTAAATCTCTGGCACCTACCCCTGGCGGGTCAAAATCGTGTATAATCCTCAGTATATCAAGCAGTTCCTTTTCACTGGTGATGATGTTTTGCGAAAAAGCCACATCATTAACAATGGCCTCAACATCCCTTCTCAAATAGCCGTCTTCATCAATATTTCCGATTAGGTAATCAGCCAAAAGTTGCTGTTTTTCGGTAAGCAATCTTAGCCCAAGCTGTTGTTCAAGGTGCTCATGAAAAGATGTTCCTGTAGAGTACGGAATCTCCGTTTTCTTATCGTCTGAAGAATAATTGTTTGATGCAAGCTTGTAGGATGGCATTTCATCATCATCAGGTAAATAATCTTCTAATGAAAATTCATCATCATTCGATTCATATTCCTCTTCCTGGTCCTGTTCCTGCTCCTCATAACCTTCCTCCTCTTCTCTACCTTCTTCTAAAACCGGATTTTCTTCAATTTCCTTTTTTATCCTTTGTTCTAGTTGAATAGTAGGTACTTCCAGCAACTTTATAAGTTGAATTTGCTGGGGGGAAAGCTTCTGAATAAGTTTTTGTTGTAATCGTTGCTTCAGCATATTCCTCTACATCCTATCAAAAAACAAAAATAAACTAAATACGCGAAAAAAAAAGTATGTATATAAAATATTCTACTATTCTTTTATTTTTTCAATCAATAATTTACAAGATAAGGTCTGAAATTTCAAAATATGTACATTAAAAAAACTCTGTGTACAAGTAGTAAATTGAGGTAAATTAATAAGCTACAATTTACGGAAAACTATTCGAGTTTAACGTATTGAAAAGTGAAATATTCAGGAGACAAAGTTTCACCTGTTGCATTTAACAACCAATCATTTAATGTATAGCGCGCACCAGGTTTAAACAATTTCTCGATCATGTACTTTCCAATAGCTGGGTTATCAATACATTTTGTTTCGCAGCCACCCTCGTCTTTTAAAACATGTACATTTATGTAATTATTTATCTGTGAGGCAATTAGCTCTCCAAGCATGTAGTTATGATATTTGCATGGCATGGTAACAATATGTGTTTTAGTAGCCCAATCGGGCTCGTTGCGCTCTAACGAAGGTTTTTTTATCATTTGATATTTTTCAACCAAATCCCACCACAAATTATTAAGGTTTTGATTTGGGTTTTCATAAAGTGCTTTTTCAAAATGGTACATTACCTGTGCCCACCTACAAAACACAAATTTTTCCATTTGCAATTGCTTTAATGCATTTTCTTTTATTTTTTCTTTTTCTTCAGCTGAAATTCCAATAATTTTTTCTAACCACGTTGGGTTTACAGCCATATTGCTAAAAAAAATTGCTACTGCATCATTTGCTGTAAATTGTGGGGCCTGTCTGAGTGTATAAGGTAGTTTTTTATCAATGTATTTTAAATAAGCCGCAAACCCCGATTCGTATAAAAACTTAGCCATATAATCCTGAGTAGGTCTGATACTGGTTGAGATTCGAACATCCCCATTTCTATTTAAGTCCATGGCAAAAGCTAATTGGCTTTTCCCAGGTTTTTCAAATAAATCAGAGTTTTCATAAACGGAGGTAATTTCTAAACCAATTCCATTAAAGTAATCGCCAACCAGCGCAACAAAATTTTTATTTTTGTAATATTTATCAAAATCAACATCAAAAATTGCCGGAGCTTTTTGAAAATACCTGTTTTGATAATGCCAGGGCTTTAATTGATCAACCTCCAGGTTGTATTTTATGGCTAATACCTCATCAATCTTCTTTTTTATTCCTTCATAGGGTTCTTTTGTTAAAACATCAAGGTGGTTAAATATTTTTTCAATTTCTGCTGGATCTTGTCCGTTAATTGACAACATCATTTCATGATAGTTGTTGAAATTAAGATTTTTAGCCGCTTCATTTCGCAGTTTTATAAGCTGGATGAGTTTATCGTCAACCAACCTGCCGATTTTTTTACTTGCTCTCCAATACCTTTCAAGCTCTACCGAGTCTTTTGATGTTCGTAGTACTTCTTCAATTTTATTATCGCTAACCTCATCCTGATTAATAATTGGCCTGAAAGTCTCGTATTCGCGTCTAATGTCATTTTCAAGAGTCACTATCTCAACCAGTTTATTTTCATCTATCTGATAGGGCAAATATAAATTATAAAGTACTTCCAATTGCCTGGCTAACAGGGTATCTTGAACTAACTTTGATTGTTTAATTCTATCAAGTAAATCATAACTTTCTTTATTGGCATACACCAGGCTAATCATAATACTTAGCTCTTTTGCAGTATTGTATTCTTTCTCGTTACCAGTGGTTGAAGCCAGATAAGAGGCCATATTGTATTTTTCCTGTAAGGGGATAATTTTTTTCTCGTACTCAGTAATGAATTCTTTTAGTTCTCTTGTAAGTTTTTCTTTTTCAGGCTCTTTGCATCCTTGGTGGCCAAATAATACTAAGCAAAATAAAATGAACAAATTAGAATAAATATTTTTCTTAAGCATAGGTTAAAAGGTTTTATAATTTAATATTGTGACTTTTTGAAAAATCAAACAAGCATTCTGTAAGTTACTAATTAAACGGAAGAAAACTTTCAGAGTTTATTTAACAACTACCTTACATGATGAACGATTCCACTAAATGCTCATTTTCAGCTAATTAAACTCACTGCTGCATTTATTTATTCTTCCAGCTTTTCTCTATTAATTTACAGAAAATAGGCAGTTTATCAAAGCATTTCAGTTTTTATTTTATTCGCACAACTAGCCGTCCATTCTGGTTCAACACTACACAGGCAATTATTTTATTGCTTCAAAGACAAAATTTATATCTTTGCAAATCTGTTTTTTAGGGGATAGTTGCTCTTCAAAATCATTTTTTATTGAACACAATTAAACATTAAATACATGGAAAAAGTTCTTATTGAAAACCTGGGAAAACACATTGATAAAGAAGTTAAATTATCAGGTTGGTTGACAAATAAAAGAAGTGGGAAAGGACTTGAATTTTTAATCATTAGGGATGGATCTGGCTTTGTTCAATGTATTGTTGATGAAAGTAAAGTTAGCGAAAGTGCTTTTCAGGTAGCAAAATCATTGAGCCAGGAAAGTTCGTTTACATTAAAAGGCAAAGTAGTTAAAGATGAAAGGCAAATGGGAGGTTTCGAAATTCACGTAAGTGATATTGAACTCATCCATGAATCAAAAGAATATCCAATTACCAATAAACCTCACGGGGTTGAGTTTTTGATGGATAACAGGCACCTTTGGTTAAGGACCAAGCGCCAATGGGCAATAATGCGCATTAGAAACAGAATTATCTTTGCCATTCATAACTTTTTTCAGGGTGAGGGGTTTGTGCAAATGGACTCGCCACTTTTTACAGGTAATGCTGTTGAAGGGACTACAACACTTTTTGGAACAGATTTTTACGAGGAGAAAGCTTATTTATCCCAGTCTGGCCAACTTTATGGCGAAGCCATGGCAATGGCAATGGGGAAAATATACACTTTTGGGCCTACTTTTAGGGCTGAAAAGTCAAAAACCAGAAGACACTTATCTGAGTTTTGGATGATTGAACCAGAAATGGCTTTTTATGACAATGATAAGAACATGGATCTTATCGAAAGCTTCATAAAGTACATTCTTAATGATGTAAAAGAAAATTGTAAAACAGAATTTGAAATTATTGAGCGGGATACCAGCTTGTTTGATAAAATTGTTGATGGAACCTTCCCAAGGCTAACCTACGATTATGCAGTTAATGTTTTGATGGGCAAAGAAAAAATTAATGGGAAAACAACCATTGAAACCCTTGAAAATGACTATAAAGAAGTACTTGCTGAAATAGCAGTAAAGCAAAAAGAAATTTCTGAGGCTGAAAATGAAATTAAAGGCGGAGTTAAAAAAGGAAAACGTAATTTCTTGCAAAATAAAATTGACCGCCTAAAAAATGAAATTAAAGATTTAGAGGATAAAAAACGAGTAATTCCTGAATGGATTCAATCAGCCAAAGATTTTAAATATGGCAGCGATTTAGGTGGGTCGGACGAAACAGTTTTAACGCGCATGTTTGATTTACCGGTAATGGTTTACAACTGGCCACACGAAATTAAAGCCTTTTACATGAAGCGCGATGAAAAAGACACCCACCTTGCCAAAGGGGTTGATGTTTTGGCTCCCGAAGGATATGGTGAAATTGTTGGTGGCGGCGAGCGTGAAACCAATGAAGACTGGTTAATTGAAAAAATTAATGAGCACAAGTTACCAATGAAAGCCTTTGAATGGTACCTCGATTTAAGAAGGTTTGGTTCTGTACCACATGCAGGTTTTGGACTAGGACTTGAAAGAATGGTAGCATGGGTTTGTAAATTAAAACATATTAGGGAAACCATACCATTTCCAAGAATGTATGGAAGGTTGTTCCCATAAACCATAATTATTTTTCTTGTAAAGGCCTGTTATGCAGGCCTTTTTTTGTGTTTTAGCACAAAAAAAACACCTGCTTGCATTTTTCTTAATTTTCAATTAAATTTATGTAGGAAACTAAAATGGAGGTGTTAAAATGTTCAAAAATCTAAAAATCAGGTATAAACTAAGAGTTGTGGCGTACAGCCAAGCGGTAATAATTGTACTATTATTGGGCTTTGTTTTTAGTTTAACCAGTAAGTTAAACCAAAATGTTGAAAATATCCTTTCAACAAATTCCAACATTTCGCTTGTTAGAAATATTACACTGGATATCAAAGATTATTTTTCGGGTGAAAAAAAATTTGAAGTAGTAAAAGCAAATTACCGCCAGCTTCTGGATAGCTTAGCAGGTTATAAAAATCTTGACAAGCTAAAAACAATATGGCTTGAAGTGGAAAAGTATGAAAACATCACTAAAGCAAATAAACAAATTGTTAATGAGGTATTTGAATTAATAGACAATTCTATTCTACAATCAAACACTTACATAAATAATGTGAGCCAAAAACTGGCAAACCAGGCAACACGGAGCTCTGTTTCAACCCTTGAAAGACTGGTTATTATTGGTGCCAACATCAATACCAACACCAACTACAAAACAAAAGTACTTTTTTATAGGTTAATTTCTGATTTAACAGTAAAAGATGAGCTAATTAAGTTTATAGATAAATCCATTGAAAATACATCAGCTGATTTAGAAAGCCTGAAAAACACACCCTTTGCTCAGTTGCCGGTTATTGCCCAGAAAAGTAACAAAAAAATTAAAGAACTGGCCACCAATATCATTTCCAATAAAAATAAAGAACAAAACATCCATGAGGAGGTAAGAAACAACGTTACAGATTTTATTTACCTGCTAAATAACGATAATATAGAAAGCATTGCCGAAAATAATAGTTCTCTTAAGGCCTATATTACAATTTTGCTGGTTGTGTTAATTATTGCCTCAATATTTCTTGTACTAATTAATATAACTGTTTCAAATTCAATAACAAAAGCATTTTATAGTTTCACTAACAATTTTAATGAACTGGCCCAAGGTAACTTATTGGCCAGATCAAGCCAGGCAATGCTCGATAGAGGCGATGAACTGGGAGATTTGGCAAGGGCTAGAAGAAAAATGCTTGACAAATTAAAAGAAATCATTAATGAAGTAAAAACCGGAGCCAGCTCAATTGCTGCAGCAGGAAAACAACTAAATACCTCTGCCCAACAAATTTCTACAGGTTCAAACCAACAAGCAAGTTCTGCCGAAGAAATTTCGGCGGCAATGGAAGAAATGACAGCCAATATTTCGCAAAACAATGATAATGCAAAAACAACCAAAAACGTTTCGATAAAGGCTGCCACTCAAATGAAACAGTTAAGTAGCTCAGCTAACGAAAGTTTAAGTGCAATTGATAAAATTTCAGGCAAAATTTCAATTATAAACGATATTGCCTTTCAAACAAATATTTTGGCATTGAATGCAGCTGTAGAAGCTGCCCGTGCAGGCGAATTAGGAAAAGGCTTTGCTGTAGTTGCCTCTGAAGTAAGAAAGCTTGCAGAGCGCAGTAAAACATCGGCAAACGAAATAGATGCGTTATCTCAATCAAGTGTGAAAGTATCTCACGAAACAAAAAAACTTTTAAGTGAGTTGTTACCAGATATAGAAAAAACTTCTTTCCTGGTTCAGGAAATTGCCAATGCAAGTGCTGAGCAAGATGGTGGTGTTAGCCAGGTAAATACAGCCATTAATACACTAAACGATGTTTCGCAACAAAATGCTGGTATTTCTGAAGAGTTAGCCTCAAGCGCAGAACAACTTTCATCCGGAGCGCTTGAATTAGAGCGAGTAATATCTTATTTTAAAACAGATGAAAAAGAATTGACTCACAAAACTGAAGTGATTCTGACAGAAAAAAAGGAAAAGGAGGCAAAACCTGAAAACATCAACCAGCCTAAATTAACTCTTGAGAGTTATCAAACAAAATCCAACAACTCAGGTATCATGTTGGATTTAGGTAAAGATGATTTAAAAGACGCAGATTTCGAAAAATATTAAGTAAAAAGGAACTGCCTCAAAAGTTGCTAATTTGTAGAACATTTAGCACTTCAGCAGGCTCAGCAACCGAAGCTTGGTTGCTGTACTTCAGCAAACTTGGTTACTGAGCCTGCCGAAGTACAGCATCCATAATCTAATGTCATGTCAAGGCTAATGTTTCTGGTGACAACACCTGGCAAGTGCACCAGCCAGGTGTTGTCACCTGGCTAATTTACCAGAAATATCAAATTTGACTTAACACTAGTTTTGAGACAGTCCCTTTTTTTATAATCTATATGCTTTCAGTTTCAACAATTTTTGCCAAAACAGAATCATAAGGAACTAAAAGATAAGTTTTTCCTTCAAATTTTACCTCACTACCCGAAAATTCTTTGTAAAGAACAGTTTCACCCACTGCTATCTCAGAGTTATCTATATTGCTGATAGCAACTACTTTAGCAAATTTATTCTTTTCTTTTGCAGTATCTGGAATAATAATCCCGCTAGCCGTTTTTTGTTCAGATGTATCTTCAGTAATGTCTAATAAAACATTTTGATTAATTGGTTGCAATTCTTTCATTTTATTCAACTTTTACGTTATAAATTGATTTAACCTTCTATTTCAAGTAGTTGGTTTATTTTAGTCTTATCAAAACCAACTATAATTTGTCCATTTATTTCTGTTTGAGGAACTCCTTGCTGCCCACTCTTTTGAACCATTTTCTCTGCTGCACTTTGATCTTTTGAAACATCTACGTCACGAAATCGTATATTATTCTTACGAAGATATGCCTTTAAAGTATTACACCATGAACAGGTCGGAGTAGAATATACGACCACATTTTTAATTGGCTTTCCCTCTTTTTTTGCTTTGGCTATAAAAACGAGGTTTTCAAAAAGTGCCTTGTAATAATTTTCGTCGTGGCAGCCTTTAACAACATTTACATAGGCTTCATTCTGAAATTCAAGCAACGAAGGAGCCGAGGTAATAGAGTAGCTTTGATGAATATCTTTCACCTCATTAACATCAGCGCTAAAAACATCAATATCATCAAGTATTGAAGCAACTTTTTGCATATTTTCTATCGCACAATCACTTTTTTCAGAACCTGATTTATAAATGAGTAAATAACTCGTTTCTTTCCCCTTTATTTTTTCTAAAAAATCCACATGAGATTTTACCGACTGTATTGCCATATTTATTGATTTAAGATTCTACACTAATGCGCTCATCATTTTTTATGCCATGCCATAAAAGTTTCAAAATGGCAGAAATTTCATGTAAAAATGACATATGCAAACATCAATATATGTAAAAATGACAATAAAAAAAAGCCGCATAAGCGGCTTAATATCATTTATGTTCAACTTTTTTTCTAAAACCCAATTTCTTCAGCCTTCTTGTCTTGAATAAATACAGTTACACATCCTTTTTGCCTTTCTTCTGGTGCCTTAAAAGAGCCTTCTGAATTTGTTTCTGAACTTTTATCAGTAGATGCAATATCAATAATAATTTTTAGTGTAGTAGAAGAACTTGGATGAAAATCAAAATAAGGGTGTACCATTCTATTCAATTCCTGATCAAAATATTCCCTCAAAACGCAAGTTCCTTTTTCAGCACCTTCAACCTCTCCGGGCATATCCAACACCTTTGTGCCCGAATTCATATCTATGATTCTAAAATTAATATCATTATTAAATATCGGGCTGGCAAAAAAAGCAAAACGGTAATCTTTGCCCTGGATTAAAGGAACCATGAATTCATATTTTTTGCCTGTATAACATTGCGCACTTTTTGATAAATTATTAAAGCTAAATGGTGCCTTAGCGTTCATCAGTTTTAGTTTTGCAGGGCAATCAAGCGATTGGGCACTTATTGCAACCGGAATAAATATAATTAATGCTATTAATTTCAACTTTCTCATTTTCATTCTTTTTTAATAATTAATGTTAAAGCCAGATAAACAATTATAAATTTAGAGCTTGTTGGTAATTTTGTTTCTAATTTTGGTAATTTCTGTCTTTAATATATTAAACTGCTCTTCAGTCATTTTTATTTTGGTATTTCCGCCAACAACTATTTTTCCATCGGTTGGTTGCGGAGTTTCTTCCGTAGTTTCACCTTTTTCAACTTCAAGGCCTTCATAAAATTCTTTTAATGGTTTCAAGTCATTTATGGTTCGTTGAATATTTTCATCAAACTTCATTTGTTCTAAATACGACATCAGGTTAGCAACAACAATTCTTTGCGATGCTAATAAACTAACTTCTTTCTGATTTTTTTCGTAACTATCCAACAGGTTTACAACCACATAAATACTTTCAACCCATCCACCTGTAACAATTAATGCCAATGATTTTTTTCTATCAGAGCTTTCAAGGTATCTTACTATACTCATGTACGAATCGCTGGTAACTCGCAATAACGAATCCTGATCATCAATAATGTTATCAATGCGACCAATTAAGTTGCGATCAAAAACAGCAGATATTCCTATTTCATCACTCAAGGTACGCACTGTGTTAAGGTAATCAACCGATTCCTGGTACTTGTTAAATGAAGCAACATAAGCCAAATCAGCCGAATAAATACCAAAATTTAATTCCTTTGAACGGGTATCAATATAATTATCAATGTTGTTCGTTGGATTTAAAACTTCCTTCGAAAATTTAAGATTACCATCTTTTATAAAACGGAACAATTCTTCCGGAGAGGGAATTAAATAATAAGTTTGGCTTTCAACCTGTTCTAAGTTTTGGAGTATTGTATCGTTCAAATTTTCATCTTCGGTGCCCGAGCCTCCACCACAGGCAAAAATAACTGATATAATGCCTAGAACCATTATTGTTTTCGTAATTTGTAACAATGATTTCATAGTTGTCTGTTTTTGGGTTAGTAAACTAAATTGCATAAAATTGCTTTTTCAATATAAAAGTAAGAATTAGTTCGATTGTTTCAAATTTTTACATATTAGAACAAAATATTACCAAAAGTATACCATAAATTGGATTTTGTATGCCTGATTTGATATTTTATAACGCCAAAATTGTGACTCTTGCCAAACAAAATACTGTTAATGAGGCGATTGCAGTGAAAAAAGATCGAATTTTGGCAGTTGATAAAAATGTTGAAATACTTAATTTAGCAGATCAAAATACAAAAAAATTTGATGTAAGGGGTAAACTCATTTTACCAGGGTTTATTGACTCGCATTTACATATTTTGGCCGGAGGTGAAAGACTTTTCCATCCCAATATGAGAAATGCTGCCTCAAAAGATGAGTTCATTAACACTTTAAAATCGGAAATAAAAAAATACAAGCCAGGCGATTGGGTGTTGGGCGGCAACTGGAACAACGAAAACTGGGGTGGAGAGTTACCTTGCAAAGAGTGGATAGATAAAATAACACCACAAAACCCGGTTTGGGTAAAGCGATTAGACGGGCACATGGGGCTTGCTAATTCACTGGCACTTAAAATTGCAGGCATCGATAACTCAATAAAAGAAATTGATGGAGGCGAAATATTTAAGAAAAACGGAAAATTAACCGGCATATTTAAGGATAATGCCATGCAATTGATTGAAAATGTACTGCCCAAACCAAAATACGAACAAAAAGCAGCCTACTTAAATGCAGCTATGAAATATCTGGCTGAAAGGGGTGTTACTTCAGCCCACCATTTAAACTTATTTGAAGCTACTGATTATGAGTTTTTTGAACGCATAAAAAAAACAGGCAATTTAATCACAAGATTATATGTTAGTTTTCCATTAAAAATGATTGAAGGGGAAGATAAGCAACTTTTTAAAGTTGGGAAGGGAGATAACTGGATAAAATATGGTTTATTGAAAGGTTTTCTGGATGGTTCTTTAGGTTCTCAAACAGCATTATTTTTCGACAATTACAAAGGTTCTGATAAAAATGGTTTATTTATCAGCGAATTGAAAGAATTGGAACATTTAATTAAACTAGCTGACGACAAAAATTACCAGGTTGCGGTTCATGTAATTGGTAACAAAGCAAACCATGAGCTTTTAAATATTTATGAACGAATTGCAAAACAAAATGGTAAAAAAGACCGACGTTTTAGAATTGAACATGCTCAACACATCCAAAAACCTGATTTAAAGCGGTTTAGTGAATTAGCTGTAATTGCCAGCATGCAGCCCCTCCATTTGGTTGATGATGGGTGTTGGCTTAACAAAATGATTAAAAATGAGGCAATTATGGGTTCGTATAATTTCAAAAGTTTATTAAAATATGATACTAAGCTAGCTTTTGGCAGTGATTGGTTTGTGTCTGAGCCCTCTCCTATTTTAGGAATCCATGCAGCTGTTAACAGACAAACTTCTGATGCAAAAAATCCTGATGGCTGGTTACCAACAGAAAAAATAAGCGCTGAAGAAGCTGTTAAAGCTTATACAATGGGTGCAGCCTATTCATCATTTGATGAAAATATAAAAGGAAGTCTTGAAAAAGGGAAAATTGCTGATTTTGTTATTCTTGACAAAGATATTTTTACAATAGACACCAATAAAATAAAGGAAACGAAAGTATTGGCAACAGTAGTTGGAGGTAAAATTGTTTATGGTAACCTTTAATTATTCCATAATAACCTGAGTTCGATGTAAAATAATGGGCACAGAAAGTCATAATTATGCTAGATCTGCACTGAAAATTTTGAAATAATAACGGGTTATTTTAAGAAATTTTCAGTGCAGAGATGGTATGATTATGACTTTTCTTTTTA
>JBNKJW010000284.1:0-5172 GCA_050291445.1 Bacteroidales bacterium
TGATTGGCGTAGCCCGCAAAACGACAATTTGTGGCAGGGTGTAAGTGGAACCAATAACCCTTGCCCAAGTGGTTATCGCCTGCCAACCGAAGCAGAATGGGATGCCGAGCGTACAAGCTGGAGCAGCAGCAATGCAACCGGTGCTTTCGCCTCACCACTTAAATTGCCCGTGGCAGGCCGCCGCGACCGCAGCAATGGTTCGCTCAGCGGTGTGGGTTCCTACAGCTACTATTGGTCGGGTACCGTAGGTGGTGCCGATTCGCGGTACTTTTACTTTGACAGTAGCGGTGCCGGCAAGGGCAGCTACAGCAGGGCGAGCGGCTACTCTGTTCGTTGCCTTAAGGATTAGTTGATGTGATGATGGGTTGATGTGGTGATTTGATAATTAGATGATTATGGAGAAAAGAAATGAGATTTTGGAATTGAGTTTTGAGTTTGCTTTGCAGCTTATTGAGTATTGTGAACTGCTTGAGGAAAAAAGGAAATATGTAATTGCTCGTCAATTACTGAAATCAGGAACTTCGATAGGTGCAAATGTTCGCGAAGCTCAAAATGCTGAAAGTAAACTTGATTTTATCCATAAACTTAAAATTGCAGCTAAAGAAGCAGACGAAACGGAATATTGGTTGCTACTATGTGAGAAATCATCTAATTATCCTTCACCATCATATTTAATTACATCTATTGTCAGTATTAAAAAATTATTAAATGCAATTATTTCAAAAATGAAAGCACATAATAACAATTAAAAAATGAATAAACGAATTATTACATCAGCAAATCACCTCATCGTCAAATCAATAATCTTCATATTAACAAATCTGCTCATTAGCTCATCAATTTGGGCTCAAAACAACATTACAGGTACTTTTACAGGCCTTGCCAATCAACACATTAAACTTGTAGGCTTTAACGGTTTTGATACTTACGCAATCGACAGTACACAAGCCGATGAAAAAGGCAGGTTTAATTTAAAATTCAGTGAAAATGCTAACGGCATGGACTATCTTTTGTCAGAAGACAATAAAAGTTTTGTTGTTATTCTTGCTATAAATGAAAACCTGCAATTAGCAGGTGATAATTTTTCATTACCTGAAACTATCGTAATAAAAAACGGTAAACAAAATAAACTTTTTGAGCAATATGCCTCCGAGCATCCACGCCGCGAACAAACCCTGAGTGCATGGGATTACCTGACAAAAATATACAAGAAAGATTCGCTTTTTGCTATTCATGAAACCCCAATGCAGGCAATTGAAGCAGAAAAACGGAGAATTAAAGCAGAAGACAGTTTGTTTTTGGCAAATTTACCCGAAGGTTCTTATGTAAGCTATTATTTGCCACTGCGTAAATTGGTAAGTTCGGTTTCTACCATAGCGCAATACCGCACCGAAGAAATTCCTGAAACAATACAAGCATTCCGAGAAACAGATTACACCGATGCACGGCTATATAAAAGTGGTTTGCTGAAAGAAACCATCGAAGCACATTTTTGGTTAATAGAAAACAGCGGCCGTTCGTTAGATTCTGTTTACATAGAAATGAATAAATCCATTGATGTTATGGTTGAAAATCTTTTATCGGACGAGCAAAAATTAAACGAAATAACCGAAAATCTATTTAAGTTACTGGAAAAACGCAGTTTATTCAAGGCTTCGGAATATTTAGCATTAAAACTGCTAAACGAACAAGGCTGCACTATTAACAACGATTTTGCAGCTCAATTAGAAAGCTACCGAGCCATGAAAAAAGGAAATACAGCACCAGATATTGAATTTAAAGGCGATATTTTTGCTACTGATTACGAAAGCGGGAGTATTCCCCAAAATTTATCCGACCTGAAAAGCAATTATATAGTAGTTGTATTTGGTGCAAGCTGGTGTCCACAATGCCCACAAGAATTATCAAAAATTTCAGGACTTTATAAAAAATGGAAAGAACAAGGCGTTGAAGTTGTATTTATATCATTAGATGAGGACGAGAAACTATTTAAAAGTTTTGCCGGAGTATTTCCTTTTATCAGTTTTTGCGATTACCAAAAATGGGAAAGCCCTGTAGCGAAAGACTATCATGTATTTGCTACTCCTACAATATATTTGCTCAACAGCAAACGAGAAATATTGCTTCGACCAAATTCTGTAAGTCAGTTGGATTCCTGGGTAGATTGGTATTTAGTTCAGGGGAATAAATGAAAAATATGATTACGATAAATAATAACGGAATGAAAACCACCGAAATGCTAACACGCAATATAGCAAAAAGCGGTGAAGTGCTTAATAATTGGAACGGCTTTACCCCGTTTAAAAGTCATCTCGGTTTGATAGTGAATCGCTTGCAACCCGCTTCATGCCATGTTGTCATCCGTTAGGCGTAAACTGAGGAGCGACAGTGCAACATAAAAACTTAACCGATAAAAGACAGAATAAAATAATAGCCAACGCACAAAGCAAGAGTGTTCCAGCCTGTCTCACGACCGTCCCTTCGCTTCCACACACTTGCTTTCTTTTCTACCCACGATAAAATAAATTTGAGTGCAGATGTAAAAAAAATCATAATTAGGTTACCATGTTTCATTTTATGTAGTCCAATTGCCAGACAACAAAATGTTAAACTTGATAACTTATAATTATGAGCAATTTATTTATACAATTTGTGATTTTTTATTCAATTATGATTTTACTCCCATTCAATTCATTTGCATCCGGATATGGAACAGTAGAAGGTAATATTATAGATTCTGAGACTTTAGAAACTGTTCCTTATGCCAGCATTGAACTTTTAAAAAGTGTTGATTCTACAATGATAAATGCAGTAGTTACTAATGATAATGGGAAATTTCTGATTGAAGACGTACCTTATGGTAAATATTTATTAAGGATTTCATGTATGGGTTATAAAAAAGAGGTATTGTCAGAATTTGAAGTTTCTCAAGCTATAACACTAATAAAATTTAATGATATTAAACTTGATTCAGAATTAAATTCATTAGAAGAAGTTGTTGTAAAAGGCTATAAAATGACAGGTGTAATAAAAGATGACAAAACAATTTATAGGGTAAATAGTAAATCGGCAGAAATTGCCCAGTCAGGATTAGAACTATTACGCCAATTACCCGATTTAACAGTAAGCTATTTTTCGGATAATGTAAAACTTGCTGGTAGCAGCAATATTCGTTTTCAGGTTAATGGACGACAAGTTGACAATAATTTCTTAGCGCAATTGAATCCTAGACTCGTTGATAAAATCGAAGTAATAAATAATCCGGGAGCCAATTATGATGGTGCAGTCGATGCGGTTATCAATATAGTTCTAAAAAGAGAATTTAAATTTGGTATGGGGGGGCAACTTCGCATTCAATTACCTACATCCCCCAAAACTGTACTTAGTAAAAACAATGCTAATGTTGACGTTTATTTAAATAAAATTAGGTTTTATGTTTCAGGGAAGTATAACTGGAATGATTATACAGTTGAAAATTTGAACGATAGGAAAACTCAATCAGGTACATATTTAAACCAAAAAACTAATGAAGTGGGAAAAGACAATAAATTTGTTGCAAATTCCGGATTTGATTGGTTCATAAACGATAGGAATTCATTTAGTGCTTCCGGTTCGATTCAGCCAATAATCCCTAATAATAAAAGTTATACCACATTAAATACATATACTACAGAAGATGAGACAACTTTTAGCACCGGAATAACTTCAAATACTAATAAAGACTACTCGTGCGATTACTCCATTTATTATCAGCATAAATTTCCCAAAAAGGAACATCAATTTTCAATTGAAAATTATTGGAGTAACAAGACAAATGAGCATAAAAGCAACTATTATGAACAATTAGATTTGACTATACCGTCTTACTTCAATATTAATAACCAATCAACTGAAAACAACAATACTTATTCTTACTTAAAAATAGATTATATCTATCCATTGTTGAACAAACTTAAATTTTCTACGGGTTACAACTGGTATTACCTTCATAAAGAATATACCTACAACAATATAATTACATCATTTACAGATGTTACAGGATTTCAGGAAAACAGACACTCGGTTTATCTTAGTCTGTCATCAAATTTGGGAAAACTAAATCTTCAGACTGGTGTAAGATATGAGGCTTCCAATATTAATATTGTACATGTTTATGATACTGTCAATAGTAATAAATATTTTTTACCCTCTATTAACGCAAATTACAAACTTGATGAAAAAAACCTGCTGCGTTTTAGCTATAGAAAATCTTTGGGTCGTCAGGGAATCAATCAATTAAGCCCGGCAAATTATTCGGATGATTCTTATAATCAATCAACAGGAAATCCAAATCTTTTACCGTCAGCTAAAAACCGTTTCGAAATAGAGCATCGTATTCAACTCAATAAATCAATGTATGTGAATTACAAACCATACCTGAGTTTTGCTAAAGATGGGATTAGCCAGGTCAGTTATATTGTAGCAGATTCCATTTTGCGCAAACAGTATTGGAATGTAAACAATGAGCTCGAGTATGGTTTAATTTGCTCAGGAATGTTTTCGGTTAAGGATGTATGGATGACCAGCCCATCGTTTACTTATTACAGAAAGAAATTGAATGCCTTACCAGAATATGGAATAAAAGAGGGAGTAACGGATAATTCCTGGCGATTAAATATTAGTTCACAATTAATGTTACCAAAGGACTGGGTACTGTTTCTTGAATTTAATTATGATGCCCCAACTGTAGGGTATCAATACAAAAAATATGAGTATTATGATTTTATCTTTGGCTTTCATAAATCGGTTAAAAAGAAATTTTCAATTTCAGCATTTACATTAAATCCGTGGAGTAATAATTTTACTTTTGACAAACGGACTTATAACACGGAATCTATGGTGCAAAATGTAGAAAATAAATTAAAATACGATTATATTTTCCTTATTAAATTAGGATATAGATTTAACACTGGTAAAACCGGTAAAAAGATTAACAGGAATATTGAAAAAGAAGAATTGCAAATACCAAAAAAAGAAATATTAAAATAAAAACAACTTTTTAGTTACCAATACAAGATAAATGTAGTCTAAGAATTAGTTTAACCTAAATAATGAAAATAAAAATTCAATCAAAAAATCATAGGGTTTTGCATGCTTGATTATATAAAAGTGACAAGATTTTGCCCAATATTT
>JBNKJW010000285.1:0-11912 GCA_050291445.1 Bacteroidales bacterium
TGTGTGAATATTTTTAATCGAACTCAGGTTATTAGTTTTTTGCTACTTGAAGATAAAGTTAATGCAAGGAAAAATTACTATTTTTTTAAAAACCTTTGCACTTTTTTACAACTTCTTTTATGTAAATGTTTAATTTTAATAGGCTTAGGCGTTTTTCAGTGAGCCCTAAGTAAGGTTATTAGAAAGTAACATAAAGTCCCGTATTTAACCCTATTCCAAGTTTTGAGTTAGGAATGTATGCAAACCCATTTGTAAGGATAGATTCATATTCCCTTTGATCGTATATATACCCACTTAAATCCCATTTCAGGTTGTCGTTGAAAACCCATGAAAAGCCCAGCTCATATTGTTCACCGCTAAGCTGTTTTCCAGAGAAAATATCGTCTGATTCAACTACGTTGTTGCCATAAAACAATTTTGTATTTTCAGTCAATAATTGATCGTGCATATACGAAAGAGCAATAAAGGGATGAAGCCCTTCGTAGTCTACCTTATTAAACCACCAATCTAACCTTAATTTTAAGCCAACCTGAAGGCGAAAAAAGGTTGAACTCATTTCTAGTTTATCCGGTTCATCAGTAAAAATATCATGATCAGGAGAATCATCGCTAATGTTTTGATGAACATGCCTGCCATTTAAATTAAAATAAAGTAGTCTTTTAAAAGGTGCCCATTCGATACCTGCACCATAACCATACTCCCAACCTTTGCCAAAATCGGTTAAAAGTACAGCCCCTGAACCAAATTCGGGCGAAATGCTCCATTTGCCTGCAGCAAAAGTATATGCACCGCATTGGGCATTAGCTGAAATGCTAAATAAAAATATAGCTATTGCTAGTAAACTTTGTTTAAGCATAGGTTTAACTTTTTAGCCCGAATAATTCACAACGTTTTGCAAATCATTCTTGCGATTATGTATATGTAAAGCTCTCAATAAAAATGGAAGCCAACATTTTCTAAATCGGGGTTAACCTGTTTCACCCATAAACTTTCAAAAACATAAATTCTATGAATTAAACAGGTTAACAAAATACTAAAAGTTTTTTAATTTATTATTTGATATGAAGTGGTTTTATATTGAGACGTTGTTAGTTTACTGGAATTGAATTGTTAAGTGGCTGGTTACACCGACTTTACTTTACTCGCTCACGCTGCGTGAGAAAAGTTTAATATAGTCCAATTTCGGTAAAACCTCATTCGACTATTTTCAAGTAGCATCGGCATTTACCATTGCAATTTATATTTTGCTTTTGGATCAAAATATAAATGCAATTGGTATTATTGGTGTATTTGTATACTTGTGTATTGAGTGGATACTGGATTTTGCTGAAATCAATACACGAATACACTAATTCTCAAATACACAATTATGAAAACTATAGTAATAATTAAAGCAATAAAAATGATAAGTCATAAACGGAAAAACTGCTGGTGTATGTTTTAAATTTGAAGTGTCAAACAAATACAAGTTATTCTTCATAATTTAACAAGTATTCATCGGTAATCGATTTGGTTAATTAAGTGCATTGAAAGAGAGGAGGTCTTCTTCTCTTTCTTTTTTAATCGTGCCGTAATGCTTTGACCGGATCAATTTTTGAAGCTCTTGTGGCAGGGTAAAGGCCAGCTAATAAACTAATTAGAATGGAAAAAACAAGTGAGCCAATGATTAACCAGGCTGGAAAATAAAACAAATCTACTGGTTCTTCGCCAAGTGGTTTTAGTTGTGAATTCATCACCAGGTTAGCCAATCGGGTAACCAGCCAACCTAAGATCAAACCAAATACTCCTCCTGAAAACCCAATAACAGAAGCTTCAACAAAAAAGATCAGCTTAATCTCCTTGTTGCTTGCGCCAATTGATTTCATAATTCCTATTTCGCGTGTTCGTTCCAATATTGACATCACCATGGTGTTTACAATGCCTAGCGATGCAACAAATAGGGCAATAAGGCCTATTGCTCCTAAAATAGCATCAACTATTAAAAACGATCTTCGGAATTCTGCTAATTTTTCGCCCATTGTAAAAACTTCCAAACCCATTTTTTTTATTTTCTTTTTTGCCTTTTCAAGATTTGCAATATCCTCTGCACGAGCATAAATGGAGCGGTAGGAGCGATTTTTATCATTCCGGTTTAAATAATCAGTTGTGCTGTTGATGTTTATCCTGGGAATAGAGTTGGCAAATTCAAAGGGTAAAATAACTCCTCCACGAATCAGGTTTCCTGTAAAATTGGTGTTAACATCCAATATTCCGGTAATGGTAACTTCAGTAATGGTATCTTTAAGTGGCAGGTTTTCAGCTTGCATCATCAAAGTGGCAATATTCAAGGCTGAGGGATCTAGAATCACCGTTTTTATCTTCATTTTTGCACCAACAATTGAATCGGTAGGTATTATTTTAAAGTCATGATCAGGGTTTTGTTCAATAATTTCTTGAGTGTTTTTGTCTTCTTTTATCAAAATACCCAGAAATTTTAATGTTTGCCGGCCAATTATTGTAGCCGGTAGCGTATCATTTTCAAAAAACTCCCCACCAATTAGCTCAGAAAACGGACGATATTCTCCCATCCCAAATGGCATTCCCGAAATGGTGGTGGTCCACTCTTTATCAAACAATACAATTCGTCCAGGAAAAAAGAGATCCGGAAAAACAAGACTCAGTTCTTCAATTTCATTTAGCTGATGCAAAATTGAGTCTGAAATAGGAGTCAGGCTATCCAATAAGTTGGAAGGGTTGTCCAGATCTATTTTTTTGGTTGTAACTCTAAGGCTGGTAAATAGATCGTTTTCAGAAAATGAATCGGTGATGTTTTTTTGCAAGCCAGTTCCGAAAGAAACCATTGAGCTAAGTGCCCCTATACCTACAATAACACCTAAAGTTGTAAGAAAAGTTCTAAGTTTTCGTTGTTTCAGATTGGTTAAACCCAAATTGATCATGTCCAGGATGCTCATGTATGTAAACTTTTAAGTTCAACAATACGCCCATCAACTAAGCGAATATACCTGTTTGATATTTTTTCAGCAATTCCCTGATCATGAGTCACTAACACGATAGTTATACCATGTTTTTCGTTAAGCTGCTGCAGAAGTGTAATAATTTCTTCGGAGGTTGTGGTATCTAAATTACCTGTTGGTTCATCGGCCAAAATTACTTTGGGGTTGTTGGCTAAAGCCCTTGCAATTGCCACCCGCTGTGCTTCACCTCCTGAAAGCTCTGAAGGTTTGTGATGGATGCGTTCCGAAAGTCCAACCATATTTAACAAATCCTTTGCCTTTGCTTTTCTTTGGGCCCTTGCATACCCTCCAAAAGTTAAGGCAATTGTTACGTTATCGAGGGCTGTGTAGGAAGTAATTAAGTTAAAGGACTGGAAAATCATGCCTATCTGAAACTTTCTGTAATTAGCCAGTTCAGTTTGCGTAAATGTAGCCAGGTTTTTATTCTGATAAAGGATATTACCTTCGGTAGGTTTATCCAATCCTCCAATCAAATTCAATAAGGTAGATTTGCCAGAACCAGAGCGACCAACTATTGATAAAATCTCTGATTCATAAATTTCCAGCCCCTCCATATTTAGCGCAAGTAGCTGATTATCACCTTTTTGATAGGCTTTTGTTAAGTTGTTTAACTGGAACAAATTTTTGTTATCCATGCCTGGTGAATGGTATTGTTTGGTTTAGGCTTGAAATTTATAAAAAAGTCATTGGTTAATAAAACCAATGACAAATGTCCAATTATTTTAACCAATATACAAGAAAACTTATCATTGTTAATACAACCATGAAAAACTCCATAATTTTTATTCTTAAAACACGGCTTTTGCAATGTTATAAATATTATCGGCTTTTCCCATTGTATAATAATGAACTGCAGGTGCTTTTTCTTTTACCAACTCTTTTGATTGCATAATGGCCCACTCAACACCAACCTGGCGAACATCATTGTTGGTTTTACATTTTCTTACTTCCTTGGCAAGTTCTTCAGGTATATCAATATTAAAAGTAGATGGTAAAATATTCAGGTGCCTTTTTACCGATATTGGTTTTAGGCCTGGTATAATAGGTACATCAATTCCTGCTTTCCTGCACTTTTTTACAAAATCAAAATACTTTTTATTATCGTAAAATAGTTGGGTTACGATATAATCAGCCCCTGCCTCAACTTTTTTCTTTAAATAATACAAGTCTGTATCCAGGTTAGGCGCTTCAATATGTTTTTCGGGATATCCGGCTACTCCCATTGAAAAATCCATCTTTGTAGTGTTTTCCAGTTCCTCATCAAGATACAAGCCTTTGTTTAAGTTTTGAATTTGGTTAATTAAATTCAGTGCGTTAGCATTCCCTCCTTCTTCAGGAATAAAGGCTTTATCAGCTTGTAAGGGGTCGCCCCTTAATACCAGTAAGTTTCTGATTCCCAGGAAGTGAAGGTCGATTAAGGCATTTTCTGTTTCTTCTCTGGTAAAACCTCCGCAAATAATGTGGGGAACCACAATTACTTTTTGATATTTATATTTAATGGCAGCAGCAATAGCTACCGTTCCAGGTCTTTTATGCACTGCTTTTTTCTCCAGCAAACCCGATTTGTGCCGTTTGTAAACAACTTCTTCACGGTGATAAGTGATGTTTAAATACTTAGGATCAAACTCCATTAAAGGATCAATCACTTCGTATATCAGGTTGATATCTTTCCCTTTTAGTGGGGGTAGTATTTCGAATGAAAAAAGAGTTTTGTCAGAATTATTAAAGTGGTCTACTACTTTCATTATTTTTTAAGCCCTTTAGTTTTAATTTAATTTATAATTGCGGCAAATATAGTTATAATTTCATGGATTTGTCTTGCACTTTTACTTTTGTTCTTAAAGTGCTAATTGTAATAATTTTTGAAAAAGCACTAACTTTATCCTAAAATAAGGTATGGAGGAACTAATTTTTGAAACCCGGACAGATTGGCGACAGTGGTTGGCTGAAAACCATGACAAAACGGAGGGTATTTGGATGGTTTATTATAAAAAACACACAAAAAAAATGTGTGTAAGCTACAACGACGCAGTTGAAGAAGCACTTTGCTATGGCTGGATTGACAGCATTGTAAAAACTGTGGACAGCGAAAAATACAAGCAAAAATATACTCCCCGAAGGAAAAACAGCGTGTGGTCAAAAGTAAACAAATCACGCGTTGAAAAAATGATAAAAGCAGGCATGATGACCCCATTTGGTTTGACAAAAATAGAAGAGGCAAAACAAAACGGACAATGGGATAAAGCCTATGGAGCTAGAAAAATGCCGAAAATACCTTCGGAATTTAAAAAAGCATTGGAAAAAGACATTGAAGCCTATACTAACTTTATGAATTTTGCCAAAAGTTACCAAAGTTCCTATTTGCATTGGTACCTTAATGCCAAACGACCAGAAACAAAAGAAAAACGCTTGAAGGAGATTATTCAACGAAGCAGGGAGAATAAGAAGCCAGGGATGGTTTGAGCAATGGAGTATAGTCAGGGTTTGGTTCTTTAATAAAAACAAAACTAAATTTAAAAGTGGTTGATA
Source organism: Bacteroidales bacterium (assembly GCA_050291445.1). Classification (GTDB taxonomy): domain Bacteria; phylum Bacteroidota; class Bacteroidia; order Bacteroidales; family NBLH01; genus NBLH01. Next base: position 5,544 of record JBNKJW010000285.1, read on the forward strand.
TTTTGGTAAAAGTCAAGCCCTGACTAGAGCTTATTTAACTATTTCTTTTCAATCCTGGCAGCCCATCCACCACCATTCATCATTTTAATGTTGATTTTATCGCCAGATTTTATTTCAATCTGCTCTTTTTTGTAGTCCCTTGCATCTTTATTGGCATTTACCCCATCCTTAAAAACAGTAGCTTTGTAGGTTCCTGGTTCTAAAAAAGAAAAGTCCAGAGTCAGTTCTCTGCCCTTCCAATTAGTCATGGTGCCAACATACCAGGTTTGTCCTTTTTTGCGGGCAATTGCACAAAATTCAGCTACTTTTCCATCAAGGGCTACCGTTTTATCAAAAGTAGTAGGAACACTGCTGATGAAATCAGTGCATTCCTGCTCCTGAGTATAAACAATTGGGTTGTCGGACAACATTTGAAAAGGCGCTTCGTACATCACATACATGGCCAGCTGATGACAACGAGTACCCTGGCTCATGGGCATGTGTTCAATAGGGCGAAAGTTGGCTTTGTTTGAATTTCGCATGGCTCCGGGTGTGTAATCCATTGGCCCAGCCATCATTCTAATAAAAGGGATACTAACTGCATAGCGTGGTGCATCTTCAATTGCCCATTTCACATTTTCCAGGCCTTTTACACCTTCGTAACCCACCACATTTGGATAAGTTCGCTGAAGACCGGTGGGCTTAAATACCCCGTGATAATCAACTAGTAGCTTATGCTGGGCTGCTTTTTTCGCAATTTTGTATAATGAAGCCACTGCAATTTGATCATCTCGATCGACAAAGTCAATTTTTAACCCTTGTACCCCAATTTTTTCGTAAAGTGGCATTACCTTATCCAGTTGCTGCAGTAATGCATGCCACGATGCCCAAATAAATACACCTACTCCCTTTTTTTTGCCGTAATCAACAATTTCCTGAAGGTTAATGGCTGGATTTACTTTTGATAAATCGGTTTTTGATGACCATCCCCAGTCAATAATAATGTGTTGCAACTTATTTTTGGCTGCAAAATCAATGTACGCTTTGTAAGTTTTTGTATTCATGCCTGCTTCAAAGTCAACACCTGTGAGGTTCCAATTATTCCACCAGTCCCAAGCCGAAAGGCCAGGCTTAATCCACGAAACATCTTCAAGCCTGGAAGGAGCTGCTAGTTTTTGAACCATATCATTATCAAGTAGTTCCTTATCGTGTGTACTAATAACAATTGCCCGCCAGGGGAACTTTTCCGTACCATTTGTTGTTGCAATGTAATCGGCCCTTTTGGTAGGAATGTAGTTCATGTTTTCGTATCCGCCTTGCTTTTCTTCAAGAGGGTAATGGGCAAAAACAGCTTTAAAACCTTTTTGGGTTTCATTCACATCCAGGTACATTCCCGGATAATTTTCCAAATCAGCTTCCAGGATGGCTACTTTTTTATTGTTGCCAACATCCACCAAAACAGGTAAAAAGGCTAAAGAATCTTTCGGAAATTCAGAAAAAGGAATTTCGCGGTACAAAGCTTCAAAAGAGTGGTTAAAAATCTTTCCATTCCTGTAATCCCAACTAATTGGAACAAACGTTTTGTAATTCTTGGCAAAATTAAAATTGGCTTCCTCCGATAGAATCATCCCTGTTCCTTTATTCTCCATAATAAAGCGGTAGGCAAGTCCATCATCATACACCCTAAAACGGATGCCGTAGTTGCCTTTAAAGTTGATTGTCAACAGGTTGTAGTTGTCTGTCACTACAGCTTTTTTATAATTTAAAGCTTTAAAAGAAGTTCTTATTTTTTTTGTTTTGGTGGAAGCAACCCTTACATTTTCGCCCAGTGTGTTGCCACTGTATAGTTTCATATTAATTACCGAAGGTAAGATGATTTCCTGTCCATTGTGTTTGGCAGACCAAATCAACTTTTTACCAGCTTCTACTGTTAATTCAATTTTTCCATTAGGAGATTTTATTTGAAATACTTTTGATTTTTGTGCAACTATACTACTTGTGTGCAAAATAATCAACAGACATGAAAGAAGGGTTTTCATATTTTGGAATTAAAAAGGTTAACAATTGTAAATTTGGAGCAAAATACGAAAATTGATTGAAAAAATAGAAATATTCTAAAATATAGGTGAGTCAGCGTTAGATAAACGCTCCTTTTATTGAGTTTTATAATAATTTAGGTATTTTTGGGAACAGGCATAGCTATTTTTAAACCTGCCAGGTTTGAAATAAAAGAATGCTTGGTTTAACAGAGTAGTTGGTCATTTTAATTAACTAAACCTACCAGGTTATAATATGAAAAGAGTATCAAAAGCCAATAAACGTACAAAAAAAGCACCTGTTGTAGAAAAACAGACTGCAAAGAAGCCCAGGAAGGAAATATCAAAAGGGGCTGTTCTGAAATACATAGAACAATATCCTTTTTTGATTTTAGCTTTCTTACTACTTTTAGTTGGCTTGTTTGTTTTTAAGGATTTTATCTTCCTGAAAAAGCTTTATTTGTTTAAAGATATTGGCAGTGATACCATCAACACTTTTTTTCCGACCTATGTGCTTAGGGCCGAAAATACTGCTGAAGGCTTGCAATACACTTTCAGAAACGGGATGGGGGCAGCTACTTTAGGAGGAGATGTTCCTTTTATCACACAAGTTATTCGTTTTTTGGTTAATCCTTTCGACTTTATCATGTTCAGCCTGGAAGGAAATAGTATTGCCTATGCCATTGGTATTCTACAGTTTATGAAAATTATGGTGGCAGGAGTGGTATTTCATTTTTATTTACGTACTCTGTCGTTAAGTAAATACGTTTCGATTATTGGAGCTTTGTTTTTTGCTTTTTCAGGTTTTATGATTGGAGGGAGTGGATGGTACCAGCATACCCAGCAATTATTGTACTTTGCCTTGCTACTTTTTGGATTTGAGCAGGCATTGCAAAAAAAACGCTACCTGATATTTTTACTTGTATTGGTTTTTACTTTTAAAGCACTAAATGTTTTTTACATTTATTTGTTTGGGACCTTCCTTATTATTTATGCCGTTATTAGAGTTATTGAACATCATAAAACAATTAAAGATGCTGCTATTTTTGTCGGTATCTCATCAGGAATGGCATTAATTGCTTTTTTACTGAATTTTCCTGCCATAAGTGCCAGCATTGAGGCCATTTTAAACCAACCTCGTGTGTCAGGTAATCTATCAAAAGCTGAGCAAATGCAAAATATTTCGGTGTTTGCAACAGGTGATTTTTTACATAATGTAACAGTTGTTTTGCGCTTGTTTTCAAACGATATTCTTGGAACCGGAAAAATGTCGGAAGTGTTTGCCAATGGAAATCGTTATTTGACTTCTGATTACAAAGGTTATTATAATTATTACGAAGCACCTATGTTTTACATTGGTTTGCTGACTTTGTTGTTATTTCCGCAAATTATATGGTCTGGTAATAAAAAGCAGAAAATACTTTATTCAATCTTTTTGGTTATATGGATATTACCTGTTGTTTTCCCTTACTTCAGAAGGGCTTATTTCTTGTTTTTTGGTGATTACTACAGGGTATTTTCCATCTTTTTACCATTCACACTATTGTTTTTGGCGCTAAAAGGCTTTGATGAAATTTTTACCAAAGGAAAATTAAACATTTATTTATTAATTGGCACTTTTTTGTTTTTGTTAATTGTGCTCAATTATAATTACTATGATTCGGAACGGCTTGCTGAATTTAATTTGCAAAAATCTCCAATTAATTCAGGTATCAGAGGCTTTGCAACGATTGTTTTAATTATTTACTTTTTGTTTTTATTAGCTTTTCAATATAAAAAAGAATATAAAGCACAGATTTTTTTGGCTTTAGTTGGCCTGGTGATTATTGAAGTGGCTTATATTTCAAACATTACGGTGAATGAACGCAATCAGGTTTCGGCCAGGGAGTTCCGCTCAAAAAAAGGGTACAACGATTACACGGTGGATGCTATCACCTATTTTAAAGAGAACGACCAAAGCTTTTACCGTGTTGAAAAAGACTATTCCAGTGGGGCGGCAGTGCATAGTAGTTTAAACGATGCTAAAGTACAAGGGTACTTTGGTACCAGTAGTTATGCCTCTAATCAAAACCCAAATTATGTACGTTTTATGCAACAGGCAGAAGTCATTCCATCAGGTGATGAAACCGCTGCCCGCTGGTCAACAGGTGTGAAAAATCGACCAATATTATCAGTGTTTGCCAATGTAAAATACATGCTATCACGATCAGAAAACCCGTTTTTTAAGCAGTTTGGTTACTCACAAATTCATAAAACCGGAGATGTTTTTGTTTTTAAGAACGATTATTCTTTACCATTAGGATATACTTACTCTCAATACATTAATGAATCGGAATTTGATAGTCTTTCTACCCTGCAAAAGGACATTTGTTTTGTAAATGCGGTAGTGATTGCTGATTCATTAGAAAACGAATTTTCATCACTTAAAAAGTACAAGCTGACTGACACTATTCCGGGTTATTCCATTGAGCGCTTAAAAGCCAATACCGATAGCTTAAAGCGTGATAGCATGGTAATTACAAGTTTTAAGGAAGATCATATCACAGGCAAAATTAGTATATCAAATCCTAAGTTGCTCTTTTTTAGTATTTTGTATGATAAAAACTGGAAGTTGAAGATAAATGGGCATGAAAAACAAAGCCTGTTGGTTAATTTTGGTTTTACAGGCGTATTGTTGGATAAAGGGGATTATGAGGTGGAGATGAGCTATGAGAAAGCTGTACGTTCTGGTTGGTTTTTAGTTCTTGATATAGTTGTTTTGTTACTAGCATTAGCAATTTTGGGATTATATGGTTTTAAAAAAGCTTAATTGTGCTTTTTTAATAGCATTATAAAGCTTACTACCTCTCCAACAGTTCTATGTATTTGCACCCTCTTCTATCGTTCAAGGTCCAAAACTTGGACGCCAAACCACTTTAAGTCTCCTGACTTACTATACTTGCTCCTAACATGTATGCAAAGCATGGTTAGCAGTAAAATACTGCTAGCATTTTGGGTCCAAGATACGCTATCGCTAATCTTGAAACATAAGCAAAGGGCCTACAAACTGGTACCATTAGGGGTCTAATATAACTCCTTTAAGCTCATTATCATCATCTTACGGGTTTTTTATTGTATTTTATATTGGCAATATCTTACCTAATTCCCGTATTAAAATAAAGCCCAGCACACAATGTACTGAGCTTCTTAAATATTAATGTTCCCATTAGCCCATCAAGGGCTTTGTTATACAGGCAGGATGCCTTTACTATATCGAACGTTGGCAAGAGCCAACGCTCAACCCTGCCAGGAAAGCCCTACGGCGAACTGGGGATTATTAGTTAGAACAACATCTTGTGTTGAAAACTTTAATCAAATTTTGAGCTCCATTATCAGTTAATTGAAATTGTTCAATTTTATATGTAATTGTTCTGGAATTCTGTTTTTTTCTTAATTCACTTTCATAATTTAATTTATAGAATCTTAAACCATTTTCGAAATAAATAAGCCGAAAATTACTAGATAAACTTTTAAATTCAAATACGATATCCAAATCTGGAATAATAACCATCCAAGAAAAGAAGTTAATTGCTAAACCTGTTGCATATTTAATCTTAGATCGGAAAGCATAACAATGACTTCTTCCAATACTCACTTTTTTACCTTTAATTTCACTTTTTTCTATTTTCGAAATCCATTTTTTCGTTTTTTCATTTTTGAAACTCTTACTATCAAAATCAGTTTTTACAAATAGTCCATCTATAATCTCAATGCTTAGATCTGCATATTCAGTTTTTGACCTTATATTTTCAACTAATGAGTCAACACAAGTAGAAATACCTCTAATTTCCTGAGAAATCACTGAAAAATTGTAGCAAAGTAATAATATTAAAAAAAATATTTTTTTCATAATTATAATTTTCCGTTAAACTTTCTCATAAAAGTAGTTTGCCCAAGAGCTTCTGTTGATTGGTATTTAAATACTTTAGATTTAGTATTACCCAAATTCCAAATGTCGTGTCTAGGATTCGTAAACTTAAAACCTACCTTATAGAATCTTTCGTATGCAACTGAATAAGATCTTGGCCCGCTAAAATCTTCACCGTGCCAATAATATCCGCCACCTGAATAATCACATAAACTTGTTATTGCCTTTATTAGTCCTTTATAAGTATTTCTGACGGAAGTCTTATGTGCAAAGGGGTCATTTATTTTTTCTTTTTCATTCCAACCATAAACTTGACCTCCACTAGCTATATCATGAGTTGAAACGTTTAATAGTTTAGCTCTATTTTCCATTACAGAATAAATTCCTGCAGCTTCTTGCCATGACAAATTCAATGGTGTTCCTTCTGCATATATTGTACCAGCCAAA
>JBNKJW010000286.1:0-57744 GCA_050291445.1 Bacteroidales bacterium
AACCCCAAAACGGGCCTCAAGATTCAGGTTTTCAGGAGTATTATTCGCCTGCACTAATAAATACCCCTGCTCAGAAACATTTACTTTAAACCAATCAACATCATCTTTAGGGTCAATTTTTATTTCAAAAGGTTCATCCAATACAATTTCTGATGCTTCTTCAATTGTATTATTGGGTTCGTTATCTGCCCCACCGCCACCACAGGCAGTTAAAAAAACACATAAGGCTAAGGGTGCAAATGCCCCCAGAATTAACTTTTTCTTCATATTAGCTTAATTTTAAAGATTAGAATTGAAATAAAGTTAATGATTTTACTGTTAATGACGAAAATTAGCCAAAAACATGGGTAATAAGGCTGCCTGCTAAAAAAAGGGCTACTCCACAACTGAAGTAGCCCAATATCCTATCATTTTAAATCTTTGCTATTCTTTTTCAGGTTCCGGTTCACCAATATGTTTCTGTAAAAACTTTTCCATTGCACCATAAAAATCAAAACGGTTTTCTTCGTTTCTAAAACCATGGCCTTCATTGTCTTTTACAATGTATTCAACTTCAATGCCTTTGGCTTTTAAGGCTTCCACAATTTGATCCGATTCTGGTTTTGGCACCCTTGGGTCATTGGCTCCCTGGGCTACCAGCATGGGCACTTTAATTTTGTCAACATGGAATAGTGGTGATGCTTCGGCCAGCAATAAGCTATCTGCAACCGGATCGCCTACCATTTCGTACAACATCTTACGGTAAGGCTCCCAATAAGCAGGAATGGCATTAACCCATGAGAAAATACTTGATACACCTACATAATCAACCCCGCAAGCGTATAAATCCGGAGTAAAAGTAACTCCGGCAAGGGTTGCATACCCTCCGTAGCTACCACCATAAATAGCTATTTTTTCTTTATTGGCAATTCCCTCGTCAATTAACCATTGAACACCATCAGTAATATCATCCTGCATGGTTTTTCCCCATTGTTTAAATGATTTCATCCAGAATTCTTTTCCATAACCTGTTGATCCTCTAAAGTTCATTTGGAAAACAGCGTAGCCCCTGTTCGCAAGGAATTGAATTTCAGGATTAAAGCCCCAGCCATCGCGAGCCCAGGGACCTCCGTGAGGATTTACTACAACAGAAAGATTTTTGGCTGTTTCCATGGTATAGCCTTTTGGAAGCGTCAGGTAACCATTTATGGTTAAACCATCTCGTGCATTGTACTTAATTGGGTGCACTTTTGCCATGTTATTTTCATCAATCCATGGGCTAACATCAGAAATTTTCTCTAACTTATCAGCCCTGCTGTCAAAAATATAATAAGCACCTAATGAGCGATCACTGTAGGTGCGAATAACAAAGACAGTTTCATCTTTATTAACTGCGCTAATGCCCAATTCATAATCACCAAGCTCTTTTTCAATTCGTTCAAAAAGCTTTTTCGATTCATCATCAAAATAATGCCTTTCATTTTTCCATGAGGTAAATGAGGCTGTTGTCAACACTTTTCTTTTGTGAGAGAAGTTTACCCCATCAACATCATAATCAGGATTTTCGTAAAGTACTTTTATTTCTTTTCCATTTGCAATATCAAACTCAACTACAGCGGCTTTATCTCGACCAAGATTGGAAATTGCATAAACATTTTTGTTATCAAAAGTAAAAAAGCTAACAGCCATTGTTTCCTTAAAGGTAGTGGTAAGCACAGTGTCCCAGGGGGCTTCCTCTGTTTCTCTGTAAAGAAGGCTTGCATTTACACCATTTACAGCTGATGCAGCCCTTAATTTTCCTTCATGATCAAAAATCCAGCTATCAATATTACCCGGATTTTCAGCAATCATTGTCATTTCACCTGTTTTTATATTCAGGCGATAAGGGTCAAAAACCTGAGGGTTCCTTTTGTTCATTCCAATAACAACTTCTTCTTCAATATCAGGCAAATCATCAAGTATCATGGTTCTTACACCTTCAAATTCAGTGAAACAAACCTCGTTGGTGCCATCAATATTTACCCCATAAAGACGGTAATTTTCATCGCCTCCCTGGTCTTTTACATAGAGAATTTGCTCGTTGTTTGGCCAAAAATACCCGGCAATATCCCTGTCGGTTTCTTTGGTAATCTGAACAGCTTTTTCTTTGCCTCGCTCCTGTATAAATACGTTCATTCGGTTTTGGTAAGGTGCCATGTAAGAATAGTACTTACCATCAGGAGAGATTTGATAACGCGATTTTTCTGGATTTTTAAAAAAATCCTCAAGGGCAATTTTTGGTGCCCGCTTAATTTCTTCTTTGCAACTGTAAATCGACAACATTAACAATGCCATCATAATAATTGGTAATTTAGTCTTCATTTGTTCTTTTTTAGTTAAACATATATTGAAAATACCAACAGTAAATTTAGTTGAATACTTTCTCTAAATCAATTATTAGTCGATTAAATATGCTAAAAAGTTACAGGAGGTGTTTTTTATTCACAAACAATCAGAAAGATGCTGGTATTAATGTTTTATTACAGCCATGCGAATTATTTTGCGCAACACAAGAATTAATAGTCGTAAACTTTTAGATTTCTCATCATGGTAACTGACATTGTTGTGTAATGTTTTATACCTTTGATAAAATCAGATATTTGAAGGATTACAGCTTGTTCGTCTTTTTGTCGTATGTTAGTATTTGAAGTCCATCAGAAAATGATTCCTTGTCAGTTAATTTCCAATTTCCATTGGCCGATGAAGTTCCAAATAACTTTGTTCCGCTTCCCAACACAACAGGATTTAACTTAAGTTTTAATTGATCAATTAAATTATTTTCCAACAACCAACCTGCAAACTGTCCACCTCCACATAGATAGATATCTGTTTTAGCGTTTTTTTGAATCTCTTTGACTTTTTCAATAGCTAAATTTTCTATTTTAACAACCTCTGAGAGGTTGTCAATGACTAATGAATTTGAGAAAATATAGTGTTTCATATTTGGATAAGCTGGTTGCCCGGGCACAAGTCCAAACTGATAACCAAATTCATAAGTTTTTCGTCCCATAATCACTGTATCAAACTTAGCAAGGTCTGATTGATATTTTTCCACTCCCTCTCCTTGCATAATAAATTGACTTATGTCACCATTTTTGCCTGCAATGTACCCATCTAAAGAACTTGCAACGTAATAAATAATTTTTTGCATAATTGTTTTTTTTATGTGGTTTAGTTTTCTTCAGCAACTCAAAATCACATCTATAAATTACTCAAAATCAAGCAATTAATCTTTTATCAAACATTCAACTCCTTGCCTAACCCTCACATGTAAAGGATTGCGTTAATTATAAACATTCTCTGTTAAAAATGATATAAATTTATTATAAAAGTCAGTACCAACTTTATTATTAATGCGAATTAAGGTTTGAAATTTATTATTGTAGAGTAGAGCCTGATAGTCCACTCAAATTACTACCATAAAAGTAATAATTTTAGTTAAACTATCAGTCCCCCCTTCATCAAACCGTGCATGAAGTTTTACTCCTGTGGTCGTGAGATAGTTCCCTCATACAGCTTACCGATAGAGTTTTTCATTGAGCTTTCGCATCATAGCTTGGTTGTATGTGTATGCAGAGCTTCAGCATCTCCTTGTTAAGCGAAACGTCTCGCTTCGTTTTCATAATCTTTGGCCTCTGCCCATTTAAATTGTATTCTGCTAATGTCTCTGTTTTAATTTCATATTGAATTGCCTTTCTTAATTTTCATCATCTTTTACAGGCAAGATGCCTTGGCTTAGTGCGACATAGCGGGATGCTATGCAGAGCTGGGCTGGCTATATTAAACCTTGTCCCTTACTCTTATCCCAGTCTCTAATAATATAATCTTTAAAATCATTATCATTAGCATGTTCTAGAACGATTATTTGAGGTCTAAATCCTTTTAATTCCTCAATAATATCTAGCTCTTCATTGAGCACTTTAAATATCTTTCTTACTTGTTTTATGTTATCATCAAACTCAATAGCATCTTCGTCTTTCAATTCTTCTTTCTTCGCAGTCCGTGGGAAATACACTTGGCTTGGCTGGTCAATCATTAAGAATGTGGGAACTACCGATTTATCGTTCTCACAATTTAAATGCATAAATGCAATCATTATCGATAAATGACAAGCTAACCAATTTGCCCCACTACCCATTTCATCAAGCCTAATACTTCCTTTATGCTCGTGTCTAAAACTGAATTCATCGATATTGAAATAAAAATCAACTGGTTTTAGTTCCTCTTCAAAATCCAATCTACCAGCAATTCTATCCATATGACCTTTTAAAGCCTTTTCTGTTGTTTCTTTAAACGACTTAATAGAAATATATTTTACTAGTTTTTTATTAATTTCCTTCAAATCATCTTGTAATTTTTTCAAATCACGGTCTTCTTCTTCAAGGTTATTTTTACCTAAAAAGTTCTCAATGGTTGTCTCAATTACACCCTTTTGATGTACTATCTTATCACGTTTAGTCTTTAAATCATTGTATTCTTTATCGTGCTTTGTTAGCTCATTTATATTTCTAGATAATATTCTAATACGATAATCAATTTCTTTTTTCTTCTCTCGAAGGCGAGATACAATTTGAGTATTATCTTTTGAGAAAGCACTAAGTTTTGATAGTTCATTAACTAATTTTTCTTTTGAATCCTCAAGCTTCTGAATGCTCTCTGTTAATTCACTTACAGGATTTTCGCAAAGAGGACAACACAAATTTGTAAGATTCGAGTTGTTATATTTCTGCTTAGAATGGGTAGCAACTAGTTGCTTTGCATAATCGTATCCATCTTCATTATTAGATAGCAAATTAGCAAGAGAAAGTTCAATTTCTTCTTTTTCTGTATAAAGCAATTCTCTTTCTTTTTCGAATGCTGATATGTCAAGATATAGTTTTGTTTGGTCTTTGATTGTAAATGAAGGTAATGGCAAATTTGCTCCAATTTTCTTTAATTGAGATATCGAAAGGTTTTCTTCTAATGTCAGTCCAATTAAAGAATAATACAACTGAATTAATTCTCTAAGATTTACTGTTTCATTTTGCTTTTTTGCCTTTAGTTTTTCTAATAGCTTTTCTTCAATTTTTATTTGTCTTTCAATTTGCTTCTTCTGTTTAACCAGCTCATAATAATCCTCGTCAACAAGTCCCATTAATACAGGAAGAGCTTCGATAACTCTTTTTCTTTTATTTACATCATCAAAACGATAAAATATAGCATGTTTGTTTGCGATTAAGTTTTGGTGTTGGAATAAAAAAGAGACAGTATCTCTAATAGACAATTTACCAAATTTCTCAGAATCTGATTCTAATTGTTTTAGTGATAAACCTAGATATTCTTCAAATTCAGTCTGAACATCATTTTTTATTGGTTTCAGAACTAAATTATCAAAATAGTCCATTCCGAAATTCTCTATACTTGAATAGTCCGTTTCAATATTTAAATAAGCTTCGGTGATTTTTCCAATTTCAGAACCCGATGCAGGTCTGCCAATGACAATAAAAATCTCATCTACTTGAAATACAACTACAAACAATGATGCGAAATCTGTAATTTTCCCTTTGGGTATACTAGACCTAGAAGAAAACATACAGTAATCAATAATTTCAATTAAAGCACTTTTTCCCGTTTTGGAATCACCTGTAATTATATTGACCCCTTCATTAAAAGGAATATGTCTTTTATCGCCTTTCCCACTAAAAATGGCAACTTGCTTAATAGTTGTTCTCATAATTCAGTAATTCTTAGTTTCCTTAAAACGGTTAAGTATCGTTCTTTTGCTAATAAAATTCCAAAGATGTATGCTGATTTATAAACCTTCTTTAGATATAGGTCATTTTCACTTTTATAATTAACGAGCTCCTCAACTATCACATAGTCATGCATTTCAAGCTCAGTTTCACTAGATAAAACTATAATACCATTCTTAGTTGCTTTTTGAGTTTGTTTAATCTTATGGTTAAGTTGATTAATAAAAACCTCATAATCTTGATTTTCAATAATCGAATTAAGCTTTGAATTTTTATTCAAGTTCTGCAACTTACTAGAAAGCGTTTCATCAAGAACAAATGGTAAAACGATACTTAATAATTCTGTTTTTATTCCATTATCGTTAATAGTAAAAGCACCAGAAATAAAATGATGCAGAATTTTACTGATATGAAAAGGATTATATATTAATACTTCTAATTCACTTGCTTTCATCGTCTTTATCTAATTTCCATTTCAACTCAGAATTGTGTTCGATTTGATTATGAAGACGTCCTTTAGGATAGTATGACTTAACCCCTTCAACCCCAAAAATTGTTTGCTTTCGTTTGATTTCATCCATACAATTATCATAAAATTTTCTGGACTGTGTTATTTGTTCTGATGTATCATCAGATTCTAATATATTTAAATGAGTCAGCTTTTTATCTTCGAATTCCTCAATTAGTTCTTCATCAAAATTATCTAGTTCTTCAGCAAGACTTCTTCTTTTCTTTACCATTAAATACTGGCTTTCTGATGCACGCAAATAATCTTTTACAGCTGGCCCTATTTTAACATAGTAGTTTATTTCCTTTAACTCTTCAACAAATCGAAACGACTTGTTCTTTAAATCCCCAGTTGAAACTTTGGATATTGGGAAAACCAAATTTTCAAGTTGGTATGCCTTCAAATATGAGCGATAGTTTTCTTTAAAAGCCTCAATGTCAATTTCCCATTTATAACTTTCATCACGTATTAGCCCAAAAGAAATAAAACCAAAGAGTGATACAACAAACGCTTCTGCATCCTTTGCTTCAACTGGGTTTGTTATTGCAGAATGCTTTAAAAGTTGTTCTCTATAAAATTCTTTTGCAGAAGGTTGGTCTGAATGAATTTCAAACTTTCCTAATATGTCTTTTAGAATTGCTGCCTTGCAGTTTTTAACTGTCTCAAAATATGGTTTAATTGTATCATTTGGTGTAATTGAAAGTACGTTATCCTTTCTTTCCTGAATTGTTTGCTTATCCCAATTTTCAAATACAGAATCATCCTTAATTTTTGCTGTTGTGTGCAAAATAAACTTACTATAAAATCGGAATTCATCATAGTCATTTAGGATATTATGTATCGTTTTCCAAAAATCAATATGAGTATTAATTAGTTTTTTCGAGGAATCAATCGAATGTTTTACTTCAATAGAAGTAGTATCATTTGATATATCACCAAAAGACTCAAGGTAAATTTTGGATGTATCCTTAGCATTTAAACATGCAAGTAAAGCAACCATCTCTTGGTATTTAAATCCTAGTATTTTTTTTGATGCATCTGCTGTACTCATAATAATCTATTTCTTGGTGTGCGTTGGCAAAAATTTGGCTCTTTTACAAGCTGAAGAATCAGCCTGTGTGTTGGAGTTTGTAAATGTGTCAAATGTGCGTTGGCTTATCACTCTTTGCATGAAACCTAACGGAAATGAGCTTGAGCAGTTTTATTTTTGGCTTGCATTGCGCCTGCGGCAAGCCAAAAATAAAATTACTTCAAACCCAATGATATAGTTTTACATTTTTTCTAATTCATCAAATAATTGTGTTTTATTATCAAAGCGTAAAAAATGGTAACTTTCCTTTCCTTTATCTTTGTTTTTAAGTGACTGACTTACAATATTTATCATTTTTTCAACTTCTTGATTTATTGATTTATATTGAACGCTGATATTATAGTCTGTCTCTAATTTCTGAACTTGTTTCACAAGTTCGTGTGCAGGTGAACGGCTTAAAAAATTGCATTTTTCCATATCAATTTCGATGCTGTTAATTTTTTCAAAGTCTTTATCAACATTGAATAAAGTCCTTATTTCATCACGGGTATGGATGTCTGATTTTATTACTAAATTTAAAGTTTTCATATTTAATATTTTTTTTATTCAACGTAGTTATAAAGATTTAAGTTTGGTCTGTTTTTATTTAAACGAAATGCAACGATTGTTCCTTGCCACGAAATAGGAATTTGAATAATTTTGTCATTAAAAAATAGCATATCACCGGAAATAAGAATATAATCTCCTTCAAAACCTTCTTTTGTAATTTTTATTGTCGTGGTAAGACCATAACCACGTTCTGTATTATATTCTTTGGTAGAATTACCTGTAATCGCATTTTCTATCGCTTCTTTATTTGTTTTGATTTCATCAAACCCTTTATCTTTGTATGAACCAAAAATTCCTTTTCCAATATCTAAAATGCACAAGTCAAAATATTCTTTTTGTGGATAATATTGTGCAAAAATCCATGCTCGGTTTGTTCCAGAATGCTCAAATACATTATCGACCACTTCCGAAACAATATATTTAAAACCTTGCATGACATTGGGTGCCAGTCCAGCTTTTTGAATTAGCAATTTTTCAATTTTACCAACAACGATGTTTGAAAAATTGCGAAGATTTTCATCTCCTGCAACAGGAAAAGAAACTAATCCAATATAATTTTTGTCAGAAAAAACTTTGAATTCATTCTCCATGTCAGTTTCTAAATTAATTTGGATACCAGAATTATAAAAGTGTATTATATCTAAATAACTTTTTATCTGTTCATGATTTTGATATGATACGTTTAATTCTCTTAAATATACGGAAAAAGGTAAAACAAAAATAGGATGCAAAAAATTAATGTTTGTAAAATCAACCATTACATTATCATACGCTTTGCCTATTTCAATTTTTTGAATATTCTTAATTAATGCTGCTATTTGCGAACCGTTATTTTCCCCCTTGGGGCTTTCAAGTAAAACCGAATAATGGTTTTCTGCATCTTTTTCTGTTTCAAGAACCGGTTTTCCTAAAAAGTAATCTTCAATAAAGTCCCACCGTTGTTCATCATTAATTTTTGAGGTGAAAAACTGATGAAAAATGTCATTATTCCAATCAAATTGTTTATTTTGGCGTGTAATAAAACTATTACGATATTTATTGATGTTTCTAACTTGATATTCGAGCTTATCAGGGTCATTTATACGTATGAAAATTTGTGGTTTTTCTCCTCCGGAAAGTTCATACGTCCCGAGTTGTAATATTTCAAACAAATATAAAACTCTAACCGTAATTTCGTTTCCTGTCGGATTTGCTGTTATGTAAGTAGATATAGTTCCTTTTTTTCCTGAAATTAAGGTGTTTATTTTTTTGATTATTAAACTTTTTACTTTTGAAAAGTCTCCAAAATCAATTAAATATTTTTTTTCCTTGTCAAAATATTGCCAAATTAAAAACGTGTAAGGACTTTTGTTTTGAGACTGAACTTCATGTTTCCTTGAAAAAAGTAAAAGAAAATAATCAACCAATCTATCACGTAAATCATTTTCAGGAATATAATCTTTTAGCAAAGTTAATAATTCTTCTTTTAAAAAATAGTGTCTTCCAATTGATGAAAATACAGTCCGTAAATTATCAAAATATTCGGTTATTTCGGTTATTATCGTCTGCGAATTTTCTAATAATTCCAAAGAAAGTTTAAGGTTTGGATAAATTGTATGTTGTCTGTATTCCAGTTGCTTTTCATTGTAATGGTTAAACTTTTTGAATAGCGATTTTTCGAAAAACTCTCTTTTAACTTGCGGAAATGTTAAATTTTTGAATGAATGTTCCCATATTTTATCTAAATTGATTTTATATACATCTCCAAGTGATTTTTTAATACCAGTATTTTCAGAATAATATGAATATTGTCCTAAAAAGGCATTTTTTACGGCATCTGGTATTTCAGCAAATACAGTTGAAAAAATACTTTTTGGACGAATAATTATATAGGGGTGAAAGTCTCTTTCTATCATAAGAAGCATTCGCTTGATTTTATCTTCATTGTCTTCACCTGTAATAAAAGAAAAATCATCAATAGAAACTAAAAAATTCCGTAACGAATAATTGTATTTCCGTTTTTTTTCAAAAATTGCATGTATCTTTTTTAAAGCTAAACGAACTTCGTATTGCTTGATTGACGAAAAGAAAAACAAGCGTTTATTATAGCTCAAATCTTTATATCCGTAATCGGTTATTGCATACTTAGTAATCGGTTTGTCATTTTCGTCATTTTCTTGCCTCAGCCTTCCGATTTCCTGAACATAATCGGTTAAATTGCCAGATACTGCAAAATGATAAACCTGTTTAATATCAGGTATATCTATTCCCATTCCAAATGCTTTTGTTGCACAGGCTTCAATTGCCAGATTTTTTGAAAACCGATAAACCGCATCGCGTTTTTGATTATTTGATAACTGACCGTGATATTGAACTACTTTGGGTAGATATTGTGCGGGAACTCTCGCAAAAACTTCATTATTTGTTCTTACCCAAGGAAAATAGATAAGTGATTTTACACCTTTATCAATGCTGTCCGTAATATATTGTTTAGTTTTTTCCTTTTTCTCTGTTTCATATCTGTTTGTGGTTGTTGGTCTGAATTGATTTATATTAAATGAAATATAATCACGCCTTACATTTCCAATTAATATTATCGGTTCAGGAAATTCAATTTTTAGGCTCTTGATTATTTCGTAAACCATATCATTTTCTCCACCGTAAGTAGCTGTTGCTGTCATGGCAAGAATCGGAAAGTTTTGGTCGTTATTATATTTTCGTAATTTTCTTATATGATTTCCAAGGTTCCAATAATCTGCTCTAAATTCCTGTCCCCAAGTTGAAACGGTATGTGCTTCATCAATGACAAGTAAACCTAATTTTCTATTACCAAGAAACGATAAATTACCAAAAGAAATGAATAATTCCGGGGATAAAAACAATAACGAAATCTCTCCTGATTGAAGTTGATTTATTGTTTGTTCTCTTTGTGAGTAAGTCAGACTCGAATTTATATATGCACAGTTCTGAACATTGTATTTTTCTTTTAAGTCTTTTATAGCACTCTCCATAAGAGCTATTAATGGCACAATAACAATAGTAACAAGTTGTTCTTGCTCTGCTAAGTAAATTGCAGGTATTTGATATAGCACTGATTTTCCACTTCCGGTTGGGGCTGTCAGAAAAATATTTTTGTAGTTTTGGTTTTCAGTTTCATTTGAACTTTGCGATTTTTCAACTTGCTTAACTATAATTTCCGCTATTGCTCCCTGCGAATATTCAATCTTTTCGGCGTTTATATCAGGCTTTTTATAAAAATGCAAGTTCCTGAATTTTGGTTCTGGTATTTTATCAGTTTGCCAATGATGTTGTAATATATCTAACAGTTTCGGTCTAAATGTGTTTTCAGAAGTAAAATCTTCCAGATAAAACTTTGGCTGAATGTTATTTTCCCTGCATATAAAGCTGAAAATTCTTAAATCATCTTCTACTGTTTTTGTAAAATTCTTTAAGACAATGTTTTTCATGTCAAATTGTTTATCAAGAAACATTTTGTATTTCATTTCTTGATAATCTGACGATGTTGCATCTACCCAATTTGCTGAAATATTTTCAGAATTAGATTTTTGATACTCAATTTCCGGTAAATCACCAAAAGCATTTAGTAGGTGAAAATTTTCTGTTTGCTCTAAATCTTGATATTTTATTGTTCCAATTTCCTTAAAAACAGTAGAGTAAGAATAGAATGCATTAAAAACATCATCTTCCTTCGAATTTAGGTCTTCTTCAATATTATCATATACATCATAAGAAGTTCTATTCGATTGATTTGGAATTTCTGATAAATGGTTATTTTCGATTATAATGAATTGTAATTCATTGTAATTTGGAAAAAACATTCGCCTTTGTTGAACAGGTAAACTTATATAATTTTTTTGCAACTGTATTAATTCTTCGTATAACAATAAAGTTCTTCCAGTTTCTTTGTTTCTTAAACTCGAAATTAAATCCGGTAAATCATTAAATATTCCTTCCAAGTTAATTTTATTGTCTGTGTCGAATAAAACAGAAAAATCAGTATGAAAGTGGATATTTTCGGATGCTTCAATTATGAAATAGTTAGGAAAACCTTTGAAAGCAACAAAAATTTTTTCACCGTTTATTTCTTGTGTTTTTCTTGTAATATTTTCTAATAATTGTCTATACATGGTTTTTCTGTTTTTAATTAACTATATCATTTGTATATCAACCATCCACTAAAAACTTGTTGCTATTCTTTCATTGTCTGTATTCAAATTTTCTTTATAAAAATAGATTTTCTAACTATTAACGCCAAAGGATTTACCCTAAAAAGTAAGCTGCTTAAAAATAAAGTTGTTTTAGGGGGTTATATTTGGGGGTTTTGGTTATTAATAGGGTTTGGGGAATTGGCGCTTTGGCTATGCAGTGGTCAATTGGTCATTGGCACACTGGTCATTAGTCATTGACGGACAGGCAATTAGCGCTTCAGCACTTCGACACTTCGACAGGCTCAGTGACCGAAGCTCAGTGACCGAAGCACAGCGGCCAATTGGGTCATTGGTGCATTGGTCATTCGCTTTTTTGCTATGCTTAGCGTTTAATTTAGGTATTAGCATGGCTCATTGCCTAAACCAGCTCTATTGATGCCATGAAAAGAATATTTCTGTCGGATTGGTTTTGGCTGTATACCTGCTTCTAATACAATAATAACCTTTCAGGTTTTAAAAACCCGAAAGGTTATTGAGTCGTTAAGGCAATTTAAGGCTTCTATTTTACTTCAAATCCAGTAGTTAACTGAATATCATTTGAAGCTTTTCCTACCAAAATTTCAAACTTGCCTGATTCAACTTTCCAGCTAGCTGACTCAACGTCCCAAAAGGCAAAATCTCTTTTAGTAAGGGTAAAATAAACTGTTTTTTTCTCACCAGGCTTTAAATTAACCTTTCTAAAATCTTTTAGTTCTTTTGCAGGTCTTTTTACGGATGCTTCTAAATCTTTAACATACAATTGCACCACTTCCATTCCTTCCACCTTTCCGGTGTTTTCAATATCCACTTTTACATTTAGTTTTTCGTTGGCTGCAATAGCAGGTTTTGAAATTTGCAAATTGCTATATTCAAATGTAGTATAAGAAAGTCCATAGCCAAAAGCATACAAAGGCTCAATTTTTTGGTCTTCGTACCAACGGTAGCCAACAAACACACCTTCATCGTATTTTATATCGTACAAGGGTTGGGTTATATCAATGTCTTCGTTCCAACTCCCAATAAGATCTTCTCCTTCAGGAACATACGGATAACCCGGAGAATCTTTAAAAGATTTTTCAATACTTATTGGAAGCTTACCCGATGGATTGGTAACACCAGTAATTATCTCGGCCAAAGCTTTAAACCCAACCTGTCCGGGATACCAGCTATAAATAATCCCGGCCACTTTGTCGTTCCAGGGAGACATGTTTACACCTCCACCCGAACTTAAAATGACTAAAGTATTTGGATTTTGACCGGCAATTGCAAGTATCTCTTTATTTACGGAGTCAGGAAGGTCAAAAGGCATGTCCCAACCTTCGGCATCTTTTGTTCCTGCACTGTAAATTACATGACTGTACTTTTTAATATCTTCCTCTGTTGGTTTTTCAATGTAATTTATTTTGTCGCCAAACACTTCTTTTAGTGCATCTAACATTGAAACCAAATCATAACCTTCAACCTCGGCAGAACCACCCCCACGTGGAATTTCATTTACAAAACGACCTGTAAGCAATACAGAAATATCATCAGCAGGATTTAATGGTAACAAACTGTCATTTTTTAACAGCACCATACTTTCTCTGGCGGTTTCTAAAGCTTTATTAACATGTTCATCGAATTTATCCAAAAAACTGGAATCCTTTACAGGCCTTTCCTGCAAGCCCATTGCAATTTCGGTGGTTATAATATTAAGCACCATTCTTTCAATATCTTTTTCAGTAACTTTTCCTTCTTCAACTAGTTGTTTTGCTGTATATCTAAGATAAAACTCATCTTTTCTGGCATATTCGGGCATCCAGTCTTGTGGTTCGCCTGGCATGTCTAAATCCAAACCAGACTTGATTACTTTTTCGGCATCCCAAACCGACCACCAATCGCTCATTACCAGCCACTTAAACCCTAAATCGCTTCGTAAAAGTTTGTTAATTACATAATCGCTTTGTCCGGCATGCTCCCCGTTTACTAAATTGTACGAAGTCATTACTGCCATAGCCCCTGCGTTTATCCCAGCCTCAAATGCAGGCATATAAATTTCGTGCAGGGTTCTTTCATCAACCACCGAATTTGCCCTTCTTCGTCTATGATCGGTATTATTAGTAATAAAATGTTTTAAGGTTGAAATAGTTCCGGTGCTTTGCATTCCCACCACATAATTTTCAATCATTCTGGCTGCCAGGAATGGATCCTCACCAAAATACTCAAAGTTTCGTCCGTTTTGCGAAATTCGGTAAATATTCATGCCGGGTCCCAACAGCACTGCAATATCTCCTGCACGGCATTCTTCGCCAATACACGTTGCATATTCCTTTGCCAGTTGCGTATTCCATGTACTTGTAAGTGCAATAGGGCACGGAAAAGCCACCGATTTCTCCAGCTGATCATCCAGCTTTTTTCTAATGTGAACACCTTGCGTAGCATCTGAAAAATAGAGTGCCGGGATGTTGTACTTTTCAAAGCCTTTGGTAAAGAAAAAATTATAGCCACCAATCATGGCAATTTTTTCATCGAGGCTCATTAGTTGCACGATAGAATCTGCACGTTTTCTGGCATCTTCGTAGCTTATTGGAGGCTCGTATGCCTCAAACTCTTTTTCTTGCTGAAAAACATCATCTGAAGGGCCTTTACAAGCTGCAAGAATTAACAAAATAAAAATAAATGGAGTTAGTTTCTTCATTTTAAAACTGTTTTTATTGATTAATAGCGTTTAATTGATCAAACGGCTAATTTATCAAATATTAAAATGAAACAAAAGAAGATAAATCAAAGTTAGGGCAATTTGCTTTAAATCTTTAGAAAAAAGGGATGAATGCCATAGTTATTCCGACCAAATAGTGGTTTGGGTGTTTAAAAAAGCTTAAATTCAAGATAGTGCCACTAAAGCCCAAAGTCTCAAAGATTCACAAAACACTATTTGTAAAGATATTACAAATTTGTGAGACTCTATTTTAGCTTTGCGTTTCATTTTACCAAATTCTTCTTCATATTTGCCTTGTGGCATAAACGAAGCAACTTAGGCAACGCTGATCTCACGCAGTTCTGAAAGAAAAAGTAAAAAAGTCAAGGTGCCATGAGAAACCTCCCCCATCTTTTATCAAACCTAAGTGCAGCTAATGTCGTTAAGTTAGTAAAAATACTATTCTTCGCTTTTTGACAAACCCATCGACTCCGCTCAGGGTGCGCACGGAGACTGTATTTCGACAGGTGGTATACTGAGCCTGCCGAAGTGCTCAATAACCAAGCGGAGCCGAAGTCGGAAATGCTTAACTTAACGACATTGTAAGTGCAGCCGGGTGATTTTCGAAACAAGTTCGAAGCTTCCCGGTTTTACTAAGGTTTGATTGCAACCTCGATGAAATTTTTCATGAGGCCGATCGCATTGCATCAAGTGCATCCTTCCTTTATTTCAATCTAAAAAAATGAAGCATAACTTTTGGGCGATCTTCGAAAAAAACCTTTAGCCTCACGACCGCAGGAAGTAATCCGTTAGACGTGCTTGCACTTTGAGTAAATGCTGCGAGGAGGATATTTTTTTCTTGATTTTTTGGTACTTTTTTATCAAGAAAAAAGTACAATAAAAACTTGTGTATTTGCTAACTAAGTGTAATGTTTTATATCGCTAAGCGCTTTAAGTACTTAACATTTGATCTTTCCTATTTTTTATGAATTTTACAACGCAACCTTAAACTAGAGCCAATATTAATTGTAAGCCAAAAGGACAGTTTAATTAGCCTTTCGACCTCTGTTAAGCTATCCGAAGTTTCTCAAAACGCGTTTAAATAAAACTTGGAAATAATTTATGGCTGTTTTGCTTCTAAATACTTCAATTCTTCCAGGTTAACCAATTTTATATGGCCATTGGGGGTAGTGTTAATAAGCATGTATTGAGGCGCCGTTAATAACCTTCCTTCCGACGAATAAAGTCCAAATTGCCTGCGAATACCCACAGGTGCGTACTTACCTCTAAATAAATTTATTTCTTTTGCCACCGGATAAACTACAATGTTCCCCTCACGGTCCCCAATTCCTTTATAGCTTTCTGAACTAAGAATTCTGTAATTATCATCGCCTTCCTTCAATGGGTCAACTTTTTGCCCTTTTTTATTGATGTAATATACCTGGTATTCTTTATTTCTAACTTTAGCAACACCATTTTTAAAGGTCCAGGCATGCGTGTAACCTTTATCTATTACTACATTGCCCTGCATATTGATATAAACCCATCCTTTTCTTAATTTTACAGCAGCCAAACCTTCACTAAACTCTTGCCCTTCTTTACAATCTAGTTTTATTTGCATTTTTCCATTCGTGTTAATGTATCCAGTTCCTTTGTTTCCTTTGACAAAACACAAACTTTCGGAGAAATTGCCATAAAAATTATATTGATCATATGGAATAACAAGCCTTGCTGAATTATCATAAAGGGCATATTGGTTTTTATCGTTTTTTACCACATACAACCCAATATTGTTGCATCTTCTAATTTCTTTGTAAGTACCTGATAATACTTTTTTTCCTTTGATTGTAATTAGCTTGTACGATCTACCCTTTCGCACAACTACCTGTCCATCAGAAACATTGCTGCAATATTTTGCTTTTGTATTGTAAATAACCTGACCGTTTTTATCAATTAAAGCATACACTCTTTTACTTTTTATCAGCCCTAAAAGCTTTGCCGGAATGTATATTTTAGCCTTAGCCAAACCTTCATTAAAGCTTCCAACATCACTATACTGACAGGGAATTACCATTTTGCCTTCCTCATCAATAAAGCCCCATCCTTTTCGCCCTTTAACAGCTGCCAGGCCTTCGTTAAAATTTTTCACTTCGTAAAAATCCTCGTCGGGAAATTCCTGCATCTGCATATTTAAAAACTTCCACTTTCTTCGACTTATTTTTACTTTGGCAAAGTTGTTTTTAAACTCATCAATGTATTCGTATTTGGGCTCTAAAACCAGCTTCCCTTTTTTATTTACCAATCCCCAAAGTATTTTTTTGTTATCCTTTAGTGTTTTAAAATAGACTTTCCCCTTTGAAATAAGGTGCTCTACTCCATTAAAATTCATTGGCACGATGTTTTTGCCCAACTTGTCAATTACTCCCCATTTATCACTTATTCTGGCCTTTAAAAAAGGAATATCTGCCCAGTCTCCCTCTTCTTTTTCGGAAAAATAACGTAATTCATCATAAATAAAATCAATAATTATTTGGTCATCTGGTGTAACAACACCCCATTTTGAGTCCTTTTGGGCAATAAAAACGCCATTGGAATACGATTGTAAAAATTGATACCTGGGTTTAATCATCCATTGGCCGTTTTTATCTATCACTCCCCATTTTCCTTTTTTGCAAACAATATCTCTCCCCTCCTGCCCTTCGCGGCGCTTTGGAACAACCGTCTTTTCTTTTGACAAATAGAGTTTATGCGCAAAATCATTTACATAAGTCAGCTTTCCACCTTTGTTTACCCTTGCATAATCATGCTGAAAATCATCCACATAACCAATACCTTTTATCAAAACATTCGCCACAGAGTCAATAACTTTTGCACGCCCACTATTTTTTACACAGCGAATAACATTGGCATCTTTCAAATCAGTTGTGTATATTTTTCGATAGACGTCTGGCAGCATTATTTTTCCTGTCCGTTCATTAACAATCCCGTATTTACCTGTTGGACTTGTTGTTCGCACCAAATCTGGGTGGTTTAGAAAGTTTTTCAGAATATCCTTAAAACTATAATCTAAAATTGTCCGGCCTCGGGGAGAAAAAAGCCCATAATAATAATCACGATCCAGGTTTGCCTGTTTCCAATAATTTCTGGTAATTGGAGGGCCTGATGACTTTACAAATACATAGTTTTTATAGCTGGTTTTGTCTTCGGGTCTTCCATTATTGTCAAAAGTAACCACCAAAACAGATGAATCTCTGTTTACAACAATTGTATTGCCCTGAAAATCAGCATAAATCTGCTCATCAAAATACTCAGATTCAAGTATTTCCTGACCATAAACATTAATCAAACCAAGCTTGTAGCGCCTTTTTCTAGTATCATTTTTTGGAATTGAAATATCCAAATCATAATCACGTCTCATATCGGCAATACTGGCATAACCATATTTAAACGATTCTGTAAAAAAAATCTGCTCATGTTCAGTTGCATAAATGTTCCTAAATTGAGGTTTAATTATTATGCTTCCGGATGTACTTATTACCCCGGCCTTTTTTGCTTCAGAAAACAAAAAATAATCAGGGCTTAACTCTCGGAGTTTTTTATATTTTGGGCTGAATAAAACGCTACCATCTATAGATACCAAGCCAAAAACAGAATCTTTTTCAATGACAAAACACTTACTGGCAGTTGTTATTTTTTGCTTTGAAAATGGCAAAAGAACACTTCCGTTTTGAGCTAAAATGCCCGTTTCGCCATTTTTTCGGGCAATAAACCTGTTTTTAAATGCAGGGGTTAACCAATCGTACTTTAAATCTATTACCTTTTGCCCACCTGGTAAAACAACACCCCATTTAGTGCCATCTTTGACCATCCAATACCTGCCTGCCCGCATGAAACTAATAAACTTTGCCGGCAATATAATTTTGCCATCAATGCCAATAAGCCCTAATTTACCATCCTTGTAAACATAAAATAATGAATCTCTAAGGCTAATCTCATCATAATCAGCACTTATCAGCACCTGAAAATTGGGTTTTAGCACACCAGCGCTACCATCCACTTGATAAATGAAATAATCTTCTGAAAAAAAACTGCCCATTGAGCGTCTTGCATACGGATTATGAAGTCGTTTTATCCAGCTTGCCCTCAAGTTCTTTTTTAAAGTCCCCTCACTATCAATAATCCTTAATGAATCGTTTACTGCGTAGGCATAATGCCCCTGGCCAATAGAAGTAAATAAAAACTGATTGGTTTTAAAGCAATTAAATCCATTCCTGGTAGTTAAAACGTATTTTTTATTTGCCGAAGAAGTACAAAAAAACAGTCCCGTTGTTTGCTTTCTAATTTCAATATATTCTTTTGAGTATTCTTTTGAAGCAGTATTAAACAAAAGCCTCGTACTGTCTTTTTCTAAAAGGAATAAACTGTCTTTCAGTACTTTAATTTTATCATAGGCTTTGCTTTTGGTTTTATTGAGCAAATCGTAAAAACATTTCCCGTCATCTTCATACAGAATAGCATAACCAGGAATAGGGATTTCAACCCTATCAAAATTACATTCAACTATGGTTTCACCATTTGTGTTTGTAACGCCCCATCCTCCCTTTTTTCTTACAATCAACCAATCCGCCAAAGCATCAGTAACCTGCTCATATTCAACAGGCAACATCTCCTCCAGGTTTTTATTCACAAGCCCGTACTGCCCATTTTGCCTGGTGCAGATAAATTTATTTTTGACTATGAATAAATCATCGTATTGAAAAGCGGTAACAAGATTTAAATTGGTATCCATTGCTGCCCATTTCCCGTTTTTAAAAACAGGTAACAATTCAGGCTGCGAAAACACATTGGTGTAAAACAAAACGCACAAAAAGATGAGCGGATACCTTAACATCACTTATTCAATTACAATGAAGAAATAATTTGGTCTAAATCTCCCGGGGTATTTATTGGTTTATCAATTCTTTGTAACTCAAAAACGGCTTTACCATTCACCTTTTTGCCTGCCGCTTTAATAAAATCATCAGTCCCCATTACAGCAACCGTTTTATCAGGGAAAATAGCTACAATTTTATTATTAAGGTTTTTTGAATAGTATAGCTTTCTGGCGCCTTGTGCATTCACAACTACATCATCTTCGCCAGTAATATGGAACAGAGGCAAACCTTTCACTTTGGTTTCTGGTTCATCCTTAATCTTAAAATCTGCATTAACAATCAATGCATCCGACCGATGATATAAAATATCATAGTTCATCAAACCCAGTTGACTAACTTTAACTTTTCTCACTGTCTTTTTAGGCGCGCTTGATTGTGCAAGCGTTGCTTCGTATTCCCTCATCGCCTTTTTATAAGCTTTTGGTTGAAAAACCGGTGCAACTGAAAAACTGTATTCTTTTCCCGAAGTTTTAAAATTGTAGAGGTATTTGCCTTTTATGCTTGTTTGAGTAATACTGTTTTTAAAAACTTTAGAAGATAAGATTTTAACCACTTCTTCATTGGTCAAATCCCCGTTGTATTTCCATATTACTTTTCTGTAAACCGCTAATTCAGGAATGTGTTTGTGCGAAGCATCTATATCTAAAATTAAATCATTATCGGGGTTAACTTTTACTGGTTTTATAGGAACAATGGCATTTTTAGGCAAAACATTGGCATTTAAAGGCACTTCATCCTCCGATACACCCTGATTTTCCCAATTTTGGCCATTGTAGTAATAAATGTTGTAGTTGCCAGGTTTATTTGAAACATAGGAAACCTCAATATTTTTTCCTTTTTTCAAAAACACCTCATCATTACCTAAATAAGCTCTTAAGTCGAACATACCGGCAGTCTGAAACTGATAAGTTACCCCAGCACTATCATAAGTCATGTCTATATTTTCGACAATAATGTCTGACGGTGATTTTATTTCCTTGTATTTGATGGTTACTTCACCATCTATATTTTTGCCATTTTTATCAACAAAAGCGTTTTCTGGAATAACAATTTCGGCCTCAGTGTTTGTTTTTAAGTTAATTGCTCTTTTCGTTTCAATCTTTTGAACAAACTGGGGAAGTGATACTCCTTCAAAAAAATGTTCTGCAACTGACAGCAAATGTGCATCGGTGGTAACTTCTGTAGCAATTGTATTGCTATTATTGTTTGAATTGTTACATGCGAACAACAAACCAATAAAAACGAGAAATAATGTAACTTTTTGCATAATTGTAGTCTTTTAGGTGTTTTAACTATCTATAAATTTATGAAAATTATAGCTAAAGGTAACCCAGTTTAGACTACATAATTATTCATTTTCTCAACTCATTGTTTGTCAATTGTAGAGGGTATTAAGTTGCAACAATTTTCCGGTAGATTTGTGTTTAGGGAAAAAGAAAAACTCATTGCTGCAAGATTTCCCTATCCTGATAGCAATGAGCTTTTTATATTTTTTTTGCTCTAAGCTACTGACTAACAACCTTATTCTGACGGAGAATAGTTCATTATTTCCTCCATTGTAAAATTACCATCAGCAACAATCGTTTCTTTAATGTTCGATTTATCAACAACTACTGGCTCAAGAATAATTGAAGGCACATCTTTTCTTCCATTAAACTTTGTTTCCAGACCTGAAGGTTCATTTCCTGTAGCAATATTGTAGGCCAACTCTGCTGCAGCGGTAGCAATCAAATTACATGATTTATAAACGGTCATTGATTGCTTTCCATTCATTATTCTGTTACATGCACCTATTTCCCCATCCTGACCTGTAATTATTACATCAGCTTTATAATTTCTTCTGGCAAGTTCTTTGGCAATCCCACTGGCAATTGCATCATTTGCAGCAACAAAAACATCCACATCATTTTCAGCAAATTCAAGAACCTTTTCGCTATAAAATTCAGCATTTTTAGCTGACCAGTCGCTAATCCAGCCATCATATATAACCTTTATTTTATCACTTTTTATTGAAGCCCCTATCTTTTCCATCACCCCATTATGCAAATCTTCCGCTACCGAGTGGACTTTATCTCCATTAAAAATCACATAATTTCCTTCAGGCTTATTTTTTAATACATATTCTCCTATAAGCTGACCAACCCTGCCCAAATCAAAACCCACTAAATAATCTAAATCCGAATTTTGAATTAATCCATCATAGGCAATAACCTGAACATCATTTAAATGTGCCTCGCGTACAATTTCAGCACTTGTATTGGCATTTACGGCTGCAATAACCAAAACATCCACTCCCTGATTAATTAAATCAATTGCCTGATTGTACTGTCTTATTGCGTCATTTTTTGCATCCACAACAACAACCTCTCCTCCAAGCTCATTCATTTTTTCTATAAAAATACCCTTTTCAAGTTCCCATCGTGGAATATCAAAATTTGAAAACAGCAACCCAACCTTCACCTTATTATCACCTGACTTACAAGCAAATACCAAAAGAACTAATAGTATGAAAAATATATTTTTAGTAAACTTCATAATTTAAAATTTAATTTTTCAACTTAAAGTATATAAATATACTAAAACTTTTCAAACTCATCATCTGTTCTTTCATCCACTGAAAGATCAAAGTTATACCCCTCTCCTCTTTTTTCCTTTCGTAGAGCCTTCTGTTTTTCTGCATTTGCATTTACAAGAGCTAGCTCTTCATCAGCAACTTCCTTTTTTAAATTGGTTTGGCTAGTTTTACTTCTGCCATCTAAATTGTATTTTATTTCGCGATCTCCAGTTTTAAAAAAGTCAACAGCTTGTAAAAGTTGCTTGGCCTGAGCCAGCAATTGCTCCGAGTTAGAAGCTAACTTTTCGGCACTACTCACATTGTTTTGTGTAACATTGTTTAACTGCTCCATGGCACTGTTAATTTGCTCAATCCCGCTAATCTGCTCCTTGCTCGAAGTAGCTATTTCCTGGATAAGTACAGCTGTTTTTTCAATCTCCGGGGTTACATTGTCAAGTTTCTTTCCGGCAAGTGATGAAACCCGGACCGTATTGCCCGATGTTTTTTCAATTTCATCCGCTGCAAACTTACTCCTTTCGGCTAGTTTGCGCACTTCAGCTGCAACTACTGAAAATCCTCGCCCAGCATCTCCTGCTCTGGCTGCTTCTACGGCAGCATTTAAAGCAAGCAGGTTAGTTTGAAAAGCTATATCGCTAATAATACTTACTTTATCAGCAATTTCCTGCATTGAAACAATTGCATTTTTAGCTGAAGTGGCACCTTCAACAATCCCTGTGGCAGATTTACTGGCAATTTCTCCGGTAGTCATTGCATTTGCAGAATTTTGCCTGATAGTAGCCGACATTTCTTCAACTGATGCAGACATTTCTTCGGAAGATGCTGCCTGCTCCGTTGCCCCATTTGCAACTTTCTGCGAACTTCGGGATAATTCTTTACCAGCATCCGAAATTTGACCTGCCGTTTCCTTTATATTCCCTATTACTTTATTAATATTTGTGCTAATCAGACTTAAAGCATTTAGTAAAACGCCAATTTCATCTTTTCGTTTAATTGTTATTTCTCTCGTCAAATTACCCGAAGCAACTTCCTTTGCAAACTCAACACTCCTTTTTATAGGATGAGTAATTGAACGACTAATAAAATAAGTGAATACCAAACCAACAACCAATACAATTAACATGGCTAACAACAAATACATTGTTGATGTGGTAGTAATCTGATTGGTCAATTCAGCATTTTCAGTAAAATTATCCAGTAAAACTTCGGAGGTGCCTTTTACATCAGCCAAAATAAGATTGCTTATTTCAGTGGTTTTTAATTCAAGCTGCCTTGCCTTTTTTAAAGAAGTGCCGTATTCTTTAGTTAACTCTGCCAATCTAATTATTTCGGCATCACTTGTTTCGGCCTTTATCTCATTTCTTAATGGCTTCAAGTCTGGCAGTTTTGTAGGTACTCTTTTGGAATGTATCTCATTCACCATGCCAATTAACTCAGAAATCTCTTTTTGCATAAAAATTGAACCGCCTTTTTTTAAATTTACTACCAACGAATCTTTCAGACTGTTCAACTCGCCTAGCAAGGCTATACATCTTTCATTTTCTTTCTGATAACTATCAAAAATCTGAGTGAATTCATTAATTTTTTCCGTTATAGTAACTAGTTTTTCAATAATTTCGTCAGAAATTTCAACTTTGTCTGTACTTTCCAGAATTTTGTCAGCAGAAAAGATAGTCTGCTCTTTGTATCCAAGTACCTTGTTCTTATGATAATTCTTTGCTGTGTAATTATAATTATCTAAAGAGGTAGCCAATTCATGCCAAATCCGATCAATATTATTTGAGTTTTTCACAACAGGCAAGTAATTCTCAGCCATTTCGCTGGTATTATCATTAATCCTATTTAAGTTAAATATACCAACCAAACCTATTACCACTGAAAAAACCAATATCACACCAGATGATATCAGTAGTTTTGTAAAAATATTAACATCTCTCCAAGTCATAGTTCATTTTTTTTATTAATACAGAGGTAATTATAAAACATATACAAATCTACATCTGTTTATAGACCAATATATTAGGCAAATAGTGTGGTTTGCTTTTGTGTTCTATTAACAATGGTAGTGCAAATTTAATGCAAAACTAGCCATTTATTAATTTTATTCCTATTACAAAAATACTAATTAATTAACACACAAAATAATAAGTATCAAACATTTAAGATAATTTAAGAAATGTAGATTATACGTAAATCCGACTATTGCTTTAGTTATATTCAAAACAACTACCTTACACCGTCTGCAATTCTTAAAAAATGTTTATAATTAAAATGAAATATATTTTTTGAAATAGTCATCAATTTTTGCCAGAAATAATTTATTTTGCATTCAGAATTAAATAAATCGCAAAAAAATGACAAGAAAAGCAACTTTTAGCCAACGTTTCAGGTATTTTTTCGATAACACCTTATCAAAAGGCACAATCTCAATAATTAGCTGGCTAGCACTACTTTCATTTGGTTTGGTTCTTTTTTTTGGAATTATATACCTGGTTTCAGGACTAAACATGGAAGGTGAAGAAGGCATGGGCTTTTTTGAAGCGCTTTGGCAAAGTTTAATGCGCTCAGTTGACCCTGGAACAGTTGCTGGTGACTCAGGATGGGCATTCAGGCTGGTTGGTTTATTTGTTACCATTGGAGGTATTTTTATATTAAGTACCCTTATTGGTGTTTTATCTTCAGGGCTTGATGACAAGTTGCAGGATTTAAGGAAAGGACGTTCAGCAGTAATTGAAGAAGGACATACTTTAATTTTAGGTTGGTCGCCAAAAATCATTCATATTATTGAAGAATTGATTATTGCCAATGAAAACCAAAAAAAGCCCAGAATTGTAATATTAGCCGAAAAGGATAAAGTAGAAATGGAAGATGAAATCAGGGATAATATTGCTAATAGAAAAAACACAAAAATTATTTGCAGAACAGGTAACCCTCTGAATATAATTGATCTGGAAATAGTTAACCCAAATGCTGCAAAATCGATAATTGTGCTATCCCCTGCCGTAGAAAACTCCGACACACATGTAATTAAATCAGTTCTTGCCATTACACATAACCCAAAAAGAAAAGAAGGAAAATATCACATTGTTGCTGAAATAAAAGACAAAGTAAACCTTGAGGCTGCCCATTTGGTAGGAAAAGATGAGGCTCTTTTTGTTCTTACACCAGATTTAACAGCAAGGATTACTGCCCAAACTTCGCGCCAGGCTGGCCTAAGCATTATTTACATGCAACTGCTTTGTTACGAAGGCGATGAAATGTACTTTAAAAATGAACAAGCACTGAGCGGAAGCACCTTTAAAGAGGCCTTATTTGCCTATGAAAACTCAGCAGTATTGGGTTACCTTAATGAGGAAGGCAAAGTAAAAATAAACCCACCAATGGACACTCAACTTTCTGTCAATGATAAAATTCTTGCAATTTCGGAAGATGATGATACCATTCTTCTATCTGGACTAACCAATTTTAATATTGAGCAGGAATACATTGCTAAAAATAACCAATTGAGCCTAGTTCATAAAGAAAAAAACCTGGTTTTAGGATGGAACCAAAAAGGCCGCACCATTATTAAAGAGCTTGATAATTATGTAGGTGCTGGTTCCGAAGTTCATATTGTATCTGAAGTAGAAGTTGAAGAAAAAAAGATATTTGACCTGCAATCGGTTTTAACTAACCAAAACATCACCTTTGAAAAAGGCAATATTGCTGATAGCGCTACCCTCAACAGAATTGACGTAACTTCATTTGATAACATTATCCTACTTAGCTACAATCACTTAGATCCGCAAGAAGCTGATGCTAAAACCTTAATTTCGTTGTTACACATTAGAAACTTTGCCGAGAAAGAGCAAAAAAAGGTAAATATTGTTAGTGAAATGTTTGACCAAAATAATCGTGAGTTAGCAACAGTAACAAAAGCAGATGATTTTATTATTAGTGATAACTTAATTAGCCGAATGTTGACCCAACTGTCTGAAACACGAGACCTAAAAAAGGTTTTTGATGATTTATTTGATGCCGATGGTTCAGAGATTTATTTGAAAGATGCCTCGAAATATGTAAAACCGAATGTACCTGTTAACTTTTACACTGTACTGGAATCAGCTGCAGAAAAAAGGGAGACAGCAATTGGCTACAGAATTGTTGAAAAAGCCCACTCTGTTGAAGACAATTATGGAATTGTAATAAACCCATTAAAGAGCGAAAAAGTAAGCTTTAAAGAAGAAGATAAAATAATTGTTTTGGCGGAGGATTAGAAATTCTAATCCTACATGGCAAATGTTGCATTTAGCAAAGGGTTAACCCCGATTTAAAAGAACACCAAATTGGTGAAACAAAGTGGAGCCAATTGGTAGTGATGCTTAATCGATTATGCAATTTGGAATATTCAATTGCAAAATTAGGGTTAAATAACATAGAGTGGCTTGACAGATTATTAGATAAAATTTTGCGGATCCACAATATACCATTATTTTTATTCGCAGAATTGAAAGTTCAAACCATTCATGAAAAAACATCAACCTGAAATTGTTCAATTTACTAACTACCCGCTTATTGCTGTACGGAATTCATACATCACCATTCAATGGAAGGTAAAAAATGCTTTATTTGTTTATATAAATAATGGTATTGGGTTAAAAAAAACAAAAGGCATTCAACTCATAACTCTAAATAAATCAGCAATTTATAAAATAATTGCTTTCGGCTGGTTTGGAAAAAAAGTAAAGCACCTTTCTCCTATTACCCTTAGGGTGAATAATAAAGTACCTGTGCCCCAATTACTAAAAAAAGAAGTAGAAAACACAAAAACGTTGGATGCAACAAACTCCAAACTAAAACAAGTTGCAGGTTTTAAACAAATTAACACTATCAATATAAAATACAAGGAATTAAAAATATGCCCCGATATTGAACCACTATACAGTGATTTAAACCAATTAATGGCATGTGAAACAACCAAAGAGCTGGAAAACTTTCGGGATTTAATTATAAATGAACAAGAATAAATGACTATGTAATGGTGTATTCGTCAATTTGTATATTAAAAAATTATATTCGATTGAATAGAGTCAATATACAAATATACCATTTTCAAATATACAATTCTTACAGTCTATTGTATAAATGTAGTTCATCAATATAACAAGAACTATGACTTTAAAATATTCATATCATGTACAGAGCAGAAAAATACTTTGAAAAAGGACGCAAGCCTGGTGCAATAACTCGTTTTATGTGGTGGTCAGCAGGTGCTGATGCCAAACTCCTGGAGGCCTGTTCTTATTCCGATCATGCCAAATATTTTGGTCTGGGAGGAATTGTTGTGGCAACGGGTTTACTTGCAACCTTATCGGGAGGCTATGCCTTTTATACCATTTTTTCGCCCAAAGAAATACAAGGTGCACTTGTAAATGTCACACACATGCCCTCTGCGGTTGTCTCTGGCATTTTTGGGTTAATCTGGGGGGCAATTATTTTTAATCTTGACCGGTTTGTGGTTTCAAGCACCGGAAAAGGCGATGGTACTGAAAAAATTACCCGCACAGAGTTTATGAATGCCCTACCCAGGATTATCATGGCTTTAATTCTTTCAATTGCCATTGCAGCACCACTTGAAATTAGAATTTTCCAGGCTGAAATTGATGCAGAACTATTTAAAGTTCAAAAAGAAAAAATAAAGGAGCTAAATAAATTAACCGATGAACGTTTTGCTGATGATGTAAAAGACGCCACAGCGAACAAGAAAAAACTTAAAAATGAGATACTTGAACTTGATAAATTAATTAAGGAACAAAACATTAAGCTTCAGGAAGAAGTTGCTGGCAGAGTAGGCTCTGGTAAAGATGGATACGGTCCGGCTGCCAAACAAATTGAGACCTACATTGCCAAATTGGAACAAACAAAAAAAGACCTGGATACCAGAAACCAGAAGAAAATTGCCAACCTTGAAATTGATATTGAAAAACTAAAAGAGGCCCGGGAAGAAGAAAAGGTTGAGAACGAAAACCAGGCTAAAAAATTAGATGGCCTCCTTCAACGAATTATTATTGCTGAAGAAGTTGCAGGCTGGAAAATTATCTGGCTGCTACGTATGATTCTAATTGTAATTGAAACCGGCCCTATTTTCTTTAAAATGATGGTGATAAAAAGCCCTTACGATTACCTGGAGGAAAACCTGAAAGAAGAAATAAAAGCACGCGCAGGTATGATAGCCAAAAGCGAAGTGCACCTGGATAAAGATGGCAAAGAAGTAGTAGAGTATACCTACGCCAGGGCACAACAAATCATCAACGACAAACTTAAACTACTTGAAGCCCAGAATAATCTGTCGCAATACATTATTGAAAAATGGCAGGAAAAAGAAAAGTCGAAGATTGATGAAAACCCTGATGCTTATATTAACACAGTGGAGGAATAAGACGAAGTTTTCTGTCGGCCAGTCTACACTCAGAAACGAGTTCTGCCACTACAACTAAATTATGAAGGCACTAAGATTCATAGGTATTGATGAAAACATCCTGGATTATTGCCCGGTTCAGGAGCGTTTACTTTACAAAGCTTTCAACATCCTTCAATTGCTGTTGATAGTTATTGTGGGTTTTTCAACCTATTATCTGTTTGATGTTATTTTTGAAAACACCTATTTGTCGATTGCCCTTGCGCTTTTCTGGTCTTTTATTTTTTACAACCTCTATCGGTTTATGCTAATAACCACATCTGGTATGAAAGGAGAAAAAATCAGGGATAAAATCAGTATTTGGATACCGAATACCTTTAAAATTTTAGTAGTTGCTTTTTTTGCTGTTTTTATTTCTTTACCTATTGAATTGTACCTTAATGATGATTTTATAGAAAGAAACCTACCAAAAGCACTTGAAAAAAAGATACAGAAAGTAAAAGCTGATATTGACCAGATATATTACACCGAGTATTATGAAATTGAAAGCCGTATAAATAAAATGCGCGATGAATTAAGAGTTTTAGACAACCTGATAAATGAACAGGAACAAAAACTGAAACAAAGTAAGCTAAAAGCCGAACAGCGTCAGATTTTTCTTTACCTGGGAAAATTACAAAAAGAAAGGCATTTGCTCCACGAAGAATACCTACCATACATACGCTCCTTAATTACTGAATTACAAGTAATTGATAACGAAAAACGAAAAGACCTGCAACAATACAAAAGTATTATTAAAAACTCCAACCTTTTGCTTGAACGTTTCGATATTCTCATAGAAAACAGGGCCTTATCTGGGTTCTTTTTGGCAGCATTTGTTGTATTGCTTTTCCTTTCGCCATTAGCTTACAAGCTCTATTCACTTTACAGGATGGGCTTTCAATACGAAAAAGTAAATCACGACAGAAACAAACACGAAATACTTTACCATTATCAC
This sequence comes from Bacteroidales bacterium, assembly GCA_050291445.1. Taxonomy (GTDB): domain Bacteria; phylum Bacteroidota; class Bacteroidia; order Bacteroidales; family NBLH01; genus NBLH01. The sequence continues at coordinate 29,662 of JBNKJW010000286.1, forward strand.
CTCTTTAAAGAAAGGTTTACTAAAATCACAAAAGAAGTGTTTGGTGAAGAAAAAGAATTTATTGAAAGATATGAAGATGCTCCATTTAATACCATCAAAAAATCGGAAACCATCTTAAAAGAAAAAAAAGGAAAATTTTCAGAAGATTTAATCAAAGAGTATAATAAGAAAATAGAATTAGGAATTGAAAATGAAGAGTTGCAGTAAACAGTTCACAGTAGGCCTTAAACCAGCAACTAAAAACCAGTGACCAGAACAAAAGAAATATCGAAAATTAGGTTTGCCTACTTTAAAGGAAAAGTAAAATTAAAGCTGCGTGGCGAAAAATTGGACGAAATATCCAATATTGCTCGTGATATTTACCATCTGGATATCTATGAATCGGAAATTTCAAAAACAGAACCAATTAGTCGGCAAGAATACAATGCTTTTGAAAATACTGAAGAAAAACTTTCACCCACATTAATTGAAGCATTGGTTGAAAAGCCAGGTAAACGAGCCGAAAAACACTTTTACATTGAAGATATCCGCAATTGCATTATCCACACCTATAACTATGAAAGTTTTAAGCGCGACAGAACCTGTTTTGCTGTTGTTAAAGGTGAAATAGTATTTAAAATTGAATACAGGGTAAAAGAAAAAGTACAGATTGATGTCCCTTTTGATGAAGAATTTACTATTAATGCAGGAAAAATTAAAATAAAACGGGCAGCAGTAGCTAACACACCCAAAGAAAGTGGTGAAAAACTGGTTTTAGCAGGTATTATAGCCGGCATTTTAGAATTTGTAGCTCTTTTGGCACTAACACTTACTTTTATATTTGCATTTAGGGATTATTGGCAAACAATTCTATTACTGGCAAGCATACTTGGGTCAATGTGGTTGATCAGCTATTTTGGCAAATTTCTGCTCAGAATAATTGGCACAGTCATTTCGTGGCTAATTTTACTGTTGGTACTTGGATTTCTTTTTACCTGGGTAGCATTAAGTGATAATAACACTGAAACTACTGCCAACGAAGAAAATTATGAAGACATTACTGAAAACGACAGCATTATTTATGAGGAAAAGGATAGTTTAGATATAGATTCACAGCTTGTAGACAGCATGTCGATAAATTCAATTTATAACTCCTTACATTGGTCGAATTACAACGGGCAGCACTATTCTTACAACTATTCCATAGATTCGGCCAAATTTCAAAAAGCAAGGCACCACCGTTCCAGCTTTACTGGTTATAGTTGGGGCAATATTTATTACAACCTCTATAAATACGACAGTGGATTTTTAAAAAACATCTATCAGAAATATGATTCGTTACGCACAGGCAAAAATCCCCTTGAATTTGCAAGGTTAATTGTAAGCTCTATTCAGGAGGTGCCCTATACGTGGATATTGCCGGAATCGTGCCTTGGAGCAGCAAACAAACAGGAAATTAACAATTCAGGTTATGCATGCCTTGGAAATGTTAAAAAATACGGTATTCAATCTCCATTGGAGTTTATGACCAACCAGAAAGGCGATTGCGATACCAAAGCGCTGGTTGTTTATTCCATATTAGAACATTTTAATTACGATGTAAGGATGCTGATAAGCGAAGCTTATGAGCATGCACTTTTAGGAATTAATATCCCGGCAAACGGTAAATTTAAACTACACCTGGGAAAAAAATATTATGTTTGGGAAACGACTGTAAAAGGTTTGGATATTGGTCAATTAGCACCTCAGCATTCAAATATGAATTTATGGGAAGTAGCACTTTAATTGCTAATATATAAATTGCCCTGGCTATAAGCCAAATAATTAAAACAAGACAATATGCCTTACGTGAAAGTTTATATTCATTTTGTCTGGAGTACAAAAAACAGAGCCTCAATGCTCTCAAATAGTGATGTGAGAAGAAAAATCTGGCAGCATATAAAGGAAAATGCAATCGAAAAGAAAATTTGCATAGATTTTATTAATGGATATTCCGACCATTGTCATTGTCTTGTTTCTTTAGGAGTTGATCAAACAATAAAAGATAGATTAATTTGGCTAAAGCCCATTGTTTTCTGATCGCTTTCCCTGGCTAAAGCCAGGGACAATTTATAAGTGCGATTAACTTAATCAAAATATTGATTCTTTTTGACAAAAAAATTAAAAATAATATCATCAATAATAATAGGTATCAATATTGGTCAATTATCTGCCAAACGCGCAAATATGAATTTATGAAAGAAAGCCTTATAAAAGATTTTTCGGACTTAAATTGCCCATGGCTTTAGCCATGGGATAAAAAATATAGCACAATCGGCTTTAGCCAAATATATAAAACAAAAGAAAACATCATTATGAATTCAAATCTCTTATTTTTATCAACCATCCATCTTATTTTATCCATTTTTATTGGAGTGATGGTACTTTATTTATCCTATTATTTCACCCTGAAAGTATTTCAAAAAAAGCAATACGAGATTGACAAAAGCAATTTTGCCTTTGGGATATTTATGTCGTCCATTTTACTTTCGGTAGGGATAATAGTGTCAACAGCTTATGCACCTTCAATGAGTTTAATACAATTGCTCCAAAAATCGGCTGCCGATAAAACTGAACTTTTTATAGAGTTTAGTAAGTATTTTCTAATGTTTTTAGGCATTGCCCTGGTAGTCTCATTTATTATTGTGGTTGTTTCAGTCCGGCTTTACAACCTACTTACCAAAAACATTAAAGAACTCAAAGAAATTAGTGAAAACAACATGTCTATTGCCCTAATTACAGGTGTAATGATAATTGTTGTGGCTTTATTTGCCAAGGACAGTGTGGGAATGATAATAGAGTCGTTGCTGCCATATCCTGAAGTAGGGGTGATTTATTAAGCCCAACTACTTTCTTCAATTAACAGTCTTGGCAATGACGTGCAGTGGTAGTTAAAAAATGCATAAGAGGGTTGTACAATATTTATCTCAAAACCGTTTATAGCAAAATAATTTAATAATGCAGAAATAATACTTGCTGCACCTGGGGCTAGTACCACTTCACCTTTGTTGAGATGCAAATTATGGGCAACTTTATTTTCAAGTTGTGCATAATCACGTTCGGGGTAGTGACTCCACTTTTTGCATACCAACTGTTTTAAAACTTCTGCTTTTAATTGTGGATCAATATCAAAAGGATGTTCATTTTTATCGAGCTTATAATCTAATATCTCGGTTTGGTAATCCACGCTAAAAATCAGGTTTTCTCTCATTCCAACACTTAAATTGCATAAATTATTGCCAGAATTGTTTCGCTTTCATGCGTAAAACCAAGGAAGCCTTCGTCATGAAAGTTTATTTTCAAATCAGCGACGGTTTTGTTTGGGTATCTAAAAAACCCACCCTTCACTTCAAAGCCAACCTGTTTCAGTTTTTCTATCCATCTAAATGCTGGTTCATGCTTTTCAAATCTGTTCTCTTCATTTTTTCCTATTATATCTTCAATCTCCCTGCCATAAAACATTTTAAAGGCATTTTGGGTGTTTTTGTCAAGTTCAAGTTTGTCTATAACCCTGAAAATATTGTAAAAATGTTGGTAACAATTTTCAAACCTTCTGTAAAAATTAGGCTCGAAATGATCTACATTGGGTTCGGTTAATAAAAAAGCATGAGGTTTTAATTCGTTTAACGCTTTTAGGGTATTAAACCTTTTCTCAGAAGTCTGTATATGATGCAATGCCAATGATGCATTAACAATAGTTTTGCCTTTTGGTTGAATCAGTGATTTTAAATCAAGGTTTTCTACAAAACCGTTTATTGCAATAAAATCAATTTCAAATTGGGTATCTTTATTCAAACTCATAATGGCTTTTTCTGCTTTTTTCAAAGCTTCAGCAGAAGGCTCAATTCCAACCACATGCATCTTTTTTAAATGATAAAGCTCCTCAGTTGAGTTTATTAAATTAACCACTTGGGTACCCCAACCAATTCCGATATCAACAATAGTGACTTCCTCTGAATTATGCATTAGGTTCAGCATAGTTCCATTAACTATTTGTTGGCTTAATCGAACAAACGGAAATTCTTTTATTAATAAATCAAATAACTGAATTTGAGGTTTTTCGTACTTCTTTAAGTAAATATTATCATCAATTGATGAATAGCTAACATGATTTTTTAGCGATTTTATAAATAGTAGAGAAAGAAATTTCTCAGAGTCGGTTGAAAGTCCGTTTAAACAATGTGCAAACAAAGTTTCAATTTCCACCTTGGCCTGCTCGTTAAAATTATCTGGGTAATATTTCATCACAAGGTCTAAGGCCTCATAAACACTGGGGATAGTAAGAGATTTCATTGAGTTTTATTAAATTAGCATAAAGCAAAAGAAGCCTCTTTTAAAACAAGCATATTGACTATAGTTTTTTGTAGCATTATTTACCTGGTAAATAATGTTACTTAGCGCTTCTAAGAAAACTACTTTTTTCGTGAAGTCTGCTAAGAAAGCTTCGAGAACAAGGCTTGCCCTTTTTGAAAATCAAGGAGTTTACTTTTGTAAAACAATTGTTTTCAAAAAGGTTATAATGCAGTTATCAGAGTTTTCTTACTGACAACTACTTATTAGTTTTTTTAGTACAAAACAATAATCCTACAAATAGCTTATCCTAAATAGGTTTCTGAAAGAATTATGAACTTTTTTGTAGAATATTTATGAAAGTCCATTGATCCATTCCTTGGCTTCCTCCTTTGATGTAAACATTCTAAGATTAGCACCTTTACTCTCCTTTTCAAATTTCTTTAAAGACATTTTTGTGAAAATACTTTGCGGAACAACAACCGCCATAGCTTTTAGGCCACTTTGAAAAAGCAAAGGCATCTTTGAAGAAGCGTATTCGGTATCCTCTGGCTTTACAACATTTTGAGCAAGCGTATCATTTAAAATCGCTTTAACCTGGTTGTTTTTTTACAAATTCAACCGTTTTATTAATCGCTTCTCTGAACACGTCTGAAGAAGAGAAGCCTGACCAATTTTGAAATAAAATTTTACTGCGGGTATCATACTCAATTACTACAGTGGATGCTTTGTACACTTCCATTTTAATTAGTTTAGAGATTAATAAATAAATTTTTGTTAAAGAACAAATTGCCAATAAATATATCCAAGCACTGAAATTAGAGTTCAGTTTGAATAAACTTACATTCAAGCCATAGCATTTGCTATAATAGATTCCTTTAAAACTATTATTTATCTATTAATTACATAAAGCACTAAATTGTTACCCCCCACCAAAGAATGTGAAAAATGAATTAAATACAAAAAGCTGATTAACAAGATGATAGATATGTTTTTTTTGTGAAATATAAGTAGTAGTAGAGTTATTTTATTCCTCGCTCCCTTTTTATCAGTTCGTAGGCTTCAGTAATTTCTCTGAAACGTTGCTTTGCAATTATTTTAAGTGTTTCACTTTTTCCATTAAGCCGGTCGGGATGATATTTCATCACTAATCTACGATAGGCCTTTTTTAACTCATCATTAGAGGCATTCCTGTCTAACTCCAAGCTCAAATAGGCAGAGGTACTTGATGAGAAAAACTTTTTGGTAAAGGTTTTCTTTCCTGAATTATATTCATTTTTTGATTGTCCAGCCTGTCGGTAATTTTGCTCCTGCTTTGGCTTTATAAATTTTGATTTAATAATCGCGAAATAACGATCTTGTAAATTTATTAGTTTAGCGATGTGTTTAAGGAACCTCTCTTCTTCAATTTTCAAAGTACCATTTGCCATGGCCATAGAAAAGAGATTATAAAAAAACATTACCCTGTCTCTTCGGCTAAATTCAGCCAATTGCCTGGTTTGATAGTGTAAGTCAACTTTTACCTTTTTATATTTATGCACAAATGCTTTTGTCAATTCTCCAACTTCCGGCCCATACTCTTTTTGAAAGAAATTACATAATTTTTCAAATTCGATCTTCGAAAATTTTTTATCCTGCCTAAACAAGGCTATGGCTAAATAGGCAAATGTTACCCCAACATAACCTGTATACAACCACAAACCAATTTCGGGGCCAGCAATTTTCGCAATCTTTTTTTTTAAAAAATCAAACACACTATACAAAAAAATCATGGTAGAAACTGCAATAAAAGCATGAGCTTAATAATAAATACAAAGCCATAACAAGAATACATAAACTCTCAATGCTATAGAGTTCACAATATAAATTTAACGACTAAAATATAAATATTTCTTAAGAATCAACATTCATTTTAGAATTAAAAAAATATGTAATACAACAAATGCGATTACATAATTGGTGTTTAAAAGCAATATAATTTAAACAAAAAAAGAGAAAACCGGCAAAAGCCGGCTTTCTTTTTCGTGTTTGTTCTGGGGCCAGGATGTTTAAATCTCCTGGATATATATGGTGTTTAATTTGGATACTCGTTAATTTGTCCAATAGTTAGTATCTTTCATCCAACATTCAAGATTTAAAGACTTTTCAATGCCAGAATTCGCCCAGTAACTATTATCTACCATCCAGGACTCAATGTTTAGGGCACTCTCCTGGTTTTTCCACAATTGAGTATCCAGCATCCAGTCTTCAATGTTAAGTTGTTCTTCAGTTTTCCAAAGTTCAGTGTCATGCATCCATGTTTCAATTTGAATTGGCTCTTCGTTATCCAGATTAGTTTCATTCCACAAATCTGTATCCAGCATCCAGCTTTCTATTTCAAGGTCGCTTTTCACCTCTAAGTCACTCCAATAATAAGGGCTGCTCATCCATGGTTCAATTTCAAGGCTGCTTTGCATTAACTGAGACTGAATATTCTCCCAAAAATTGGTACTTGACATCCATGCTTCAATTTCTGAAGGTTTCTCAGTTACTGCGCGGTTAACATCAATAGAAGTTGTATTGTCAATATTGGCGACAAAAGCAATATCCTCATTGATATTGTTTTGTGCCAATAAACTTCCTGTTGAAATAAATAGTGCTACTGTAAATGCTATGGTTAATTTGCTAATGCTTTTATAAATATTTGTTTTCATTTTAAGTTCCTCCAATTAATTCACTTAAAATAAAACATTATTTATGCCAAAACTCATAAGGCATTGATTACAAATAAATTACAATAAGAATTAACATGAATTTAACATCATTTTCGAACGCTAGCATAACAGTAAGTGTACGGTATCGAACAGCAAAACCTAAAAATATGTTAAAAAGCAGAAAAAAGAAAGAACCCAGGGTACAATCAGCTGATTAACAACTTATTACATTGACAAAGGATTTATTCATCTCTTAATGAGTCAACTGTGTTTGATTGAGCTACCTTTAGGGCGTGTTTTAAAACTATCCCTAAGGTTAATATCAAAATAGAAGCGGATGCATAAATATAAACCTGCCACTCAATGGTTGTATGATGGGCAAAGTTTTTAAACCACTGTTTAATTAATATCCAGGAAAGAGGCCAGGCAACCAGGTTAGCTATAATTAATAAGCTGGTAAAATCCTTAATAAATAACAAGAGTATTTCCTGAACTGATGCACCAATTGCTTTTCGAATTCCAATTTCTTTTGTTCGTTGAATCGACAACAATGAAGTAACAGCCCAAACCCCCATGCTGCTAATAATTATTATCAGAATAGAAAAAATCCATAGAAAGAAATTGAGCGAATCTTCATTTTTATATTGTTCATCCAATAGTTTGTCTAACAGGTGGGTTTCAAGCGGCCTGTTTGAAGAATAGCTTTGCCATAGTTTATGAATAAATTTGTACGTTTTTTTGGAAATCCTGTTCCTGAATTTAATAACAAGGTATTTTGTTTCATCGGTGGCATTGAAATTATTCTTTGCCATCCTTATAATTAGTGGGCTCACAGGTTGATGGAGCGATCGGGTATTAAAATCTTTTATGACCCCTACTATTTTTTCATCGCCTTTAAAGCTCATCAACTTTTTCCTTATTGCGTCCTTATAATTGTTGTAACCAAGTAATTTTGCAAGATTTTCGTTAATAATCACCTCATTGCTGGCAGGCTTCACATTTTCGGTTGTTCCTTTTCTAAAATTCGATCCAGCCAATAGTTGAATCCCCATTGTTTTAATAAAATCATGACGCACAATAATTTCCGGAAAAAACTGCACCTTTTTTATTCCGTTTTGTTTATAAAAATACCTTCGGTATGATTGATCGGAACCAACAACATGATTAACTGCCGAAACAGACTTAATATCCGGATTTTTTAGTAGAAATGATTTAAACTCTTCATAGTTTTCTGATACTGGTGTATTAATTATTGGGATTATTAACACATTTTTATCATCAAATCCCAGTTCAGCATTTTTTAAATAAATAAGTTGCCTGAAATTAACAAAAACAAGTAGTAATAATATCAACGAAATTGAATATTGAACCAGTATAAGTATTTTTCCGGTAAACCATTTTCTTGAAGCCAACTTGTACTTATACCTGGCTGCATTAAAGGTTGGAAACGATGAAGCATAAACTCCCGTATAAATACCAACAACAGCACCGGCAATTAATGCAACTGCAAAAATTATTAAAAACCCACCTTTTTTAATCAAGCCACTTATCTGCACCTCTGCCCCAATAAAATGTTTAATTAGCGGAACAAAGGCTTCTATGAAAAACAAAGAAAGCAGCAAGGATATCATGCTGGTAAGAATAGCCTCAACAATAAACTGGCCTGTAATCAAGCGTTTCGAAGAACCTAATATTTTCCGGATACTAACTTCTCTAATCCTGGTAATTGAACCAACAATAGATAAATTAATAAAATTAAGCCACGAAACAAAAAGCAAAAAACCTGCAATCCACAAAAGAATGTACACATATAAAGATTTACTTGTTGGCCCAATTTCAGCCTCAAGATCAGATTTTAAATGAATATCTTCAACAGGTTGCAAAAAAATAGATGAATAATCTTTAATTGCATTATCAAAATGTTTTTCAATAAAATCAGGTAGCTCTTTTATCAGTTTTTCCGGGTTGGTTCCTTCGTTGAGTAGAATATATGTCCAGCATGGACTCCACAACCAAGTTTCAGGCTCCTTGGTAATCATATAGAACGATGATAATGAAGTGATTATCTCAGGATTAAAGTGTGATTGATTGGGGAAATCTTTAAAAACTCCTGTAATGGTCATCGGAAACCCCTCATCAATAAGTATTTCTTTACCAATAGGGCTAAATTTTCCAAAGTATTTCTTTTTTATAGATTCGGAAATAATTACCGTATTTGCTGACTTAAGGGCATTTTTTTCACTGCCTTCAACAAACTTAAAATCAAAAATGTTTATTAGGCTTGGATCGGAGTAATAAAAGTTTTTTTCATTAAAATGTTTATCATGGTACTCAACCAGATGAAAATTATTTTCAAAATTGAATATTCGTACCGCATCATCAATATAGTTTGGAAACTCACTTAATAGTTTTTTGGCAAGCGGAAAAGGGGTTGTTGCGTATTTGTTTAAGGTACTGTCTTTTTCATAAACCTGGGCCAAACGAAAAATCCTTTCAGACTTACTATGAAAGGCATCGTATGAGAGCTCATCGATTGCAAACAGCCAGGTAATGGCAAAGCCCGAAAGACCAATAGCAAACCCTAAAATATTAATAATAGAATAATATTTGTACTTAAAAAGGTTTCGATAGGCAATTTTCAGAAAGTTTTTTAGCATTTTTTGTCAATGTTTGCTTATAAGCATCTCAAAAATAGTAATTATTCAAATTTAAACAGGCAGATACCTTTTTTATATTAAATAATCACACTCTTTTGATATTTTCTGTAACTATATGCCCATCAAACAATTGAATAATACGGTGTGCTTTTTCAGCATCAGTTGCTGAGTGGGTTGCCATCACAATGGTGGTTCCCTGTTTGTTTAACCGTGTAAGTAAGTCCATAACTTCTTCGCCATTCACAGAATCGAGGTTACCGGTTGGCTCATCAGCTAAGATAAGTTTTGGATTGGTTACTACTGCCCTTGCAACAGCTACCCGTTGTTGCTGTCCACCCGAAAGTTGTTGAGGGAAATGTTTTTTTCTATGGGCAATTTGCATATGCTCCAGCACCTCCAGTACTTTTTTCTTTCTTTCGGATTGAGAATATTTTAAGTAAAGCAGCGGAAGCTCAACATTCTCATATACAGATAGTTCGTCAATCAAATTAAAACTTTGAAAAACGAACCCAACATTTGCTTTCCTTAATTTTGTTCGCTGTCTTTCGGAATGATTAGAAACTTCCGAGCCATTAAAATGAATTTCTCCTGATGTTGGGTTATCAAGCAAACCCAGGATATTTAAAAGGGTTGATTTTCCACACCCCGAAGGCCCCATTATCGCAACAAATTCACCCTCGGCAATTTCAAGATTCACATTGTTTAATGCAGTGGTTTCAATTTCATCACTACGGAATATTTTTACTAAACCTTTCGTTCTTATCATTGTTATACTTTCTTTCTGTATAAAACCTGAATAAATTTAGAATTCTCCAAAGGTGCAAAAATTTGCAACAACTCCCATGACTTATCATAGTTTTCAATCAATTTTTTCAACCGGCTTATCCTTGCTAATGAGATACTTGTTGCGTCTTTATTAGCAGCCAACTCATCTTCTTCATCCCATAAAAAAGGAACCACCTTAAAAAAAACTTCCTTTTTGTCTTTCCCAACCAGCATGCTAATTTCAACAGGCTCATCATCATTTATATATGGTATTGGCAAATTTAGTTGTTTCATCTTTTACTGCACATTTTCAATTATCACCATGGCATGCCAGTATCATACCGACACACCACATCTATTTTTTTAATCAGCAAAGCACATACCACACACCATAACAAAAAGATTATCAAACAATTACCAATTTTAATATTAATAAAAACGAACGATATCGAACACCTACTGTACGATATTGAACAATCCTTAATATATCACATAATAAACTGATAAACAAACCATTAACAGAAGCTTGTGAGCAATATTAAAAAAGATAAGCCAATTTGTTTTACAAATCTTTTGGTAGTAAATTGCAGTTTTTTTTAACCTAAATACAACACTTTTGAAAGCACTAAAAATTCTTCCGGTTTTTATTCTATTCCTGCTATCATGTTCTGATAAAGATGCTGAGAAATACGACAATAAAATCATCAACGAAAATTTATTTACTGACGAAACACTTCAGAAAATAATTGATTTACAGAACGATAGAAACACCAAGGAACTACTGCCCTACCTGCAAAGTTCAAAAGCCATTTATCGCGAAACTACTGCCCTTGCTTTTGCATCTGTTCAGGACAACGCAGCATTAAACGATTTGTTTTTTTTGCTTGAAGAAGATAAAAGCAAAAAAGTTAGATTGGCTGCCTCATTTGCTATCGGACAAATTGGCGACAGTCTGGCACAAAACCATTTGATTGTTTTGTTTAAAAATGAAAAATCAGAAAAAGTAAAATCCGGTATAGCTGAGGCAATTGGAAAATGCGGAAATGACTCTGGCCTTGATTTTTTGGTAGAACTCATTAATAATAAAAAACTTAACCCAATGGAACAACAAGCCATCCTTTTAGGTATTTCGCGCTTTTCCATACGGGGATTTTTTTCAGATGAAGCACTTGAAGCAGTTTTACAAATTATTATTGATGAAAAAACACCTAAGGAGGTTTTGCTTCAGGCCACTGTTTCTCTTACCCGATTAAAAGGTTTTAGCTTAAATGCATATGCCGAGCAACTAATTAAAGTTTATAACCGCTCCAAACACCTTTTCACTAAGCTAAACATAATAAATGCCCTTTCAAATACCGACTCACCATCTTCAATTACCTTTATTGAAGATGTTCTATCTAAAACCTGTGATTATCGGTTAAAAGTAAATGCTATTAGGGCACTGGTTAAATTTGAATACGGTAAAGCCAAGGAAATAGCATTTCTGGCACTGAATGATTCCAGCATCAATGTAGCAATTCAGGCCTCAGAATATTTTTTATCCAATGGCACCCAAAACGATGTTGATGCTTATATAAGCAAAGCCAAAAATTCAAAAAACTGGAGGGTAAAAGCCAATTTATTAGCTGCAGCTTTAAAATTCTCGAAAAATAAGCAACCTATAACTAACTTAATTATTAGTGAATACAACCAGTCACCCCATCTATATGAAAAAGCAAATTTATTAGCCGCCCTTGGAGGCGATATTGCCGCATACAAGTTTGTAAGCCAGCAAGTTCATGAAACCAATAGCACTGTAACTGGAACTTATGGAATGATGGCATTGGCCGAAATGAGGAGAAACAAGGGCTTTGACAGCATCAACAATCTCTCAATTCAAAGTGGAGGAAAAAATTTGGTTGAAGAATTTGCTTATCTATTTAAAGATGCTGTGATTTCAGGAGACATGGCTAAAATCACTATTGCAGCTGGCGTAATTGGTGATCCTGAACTGGATTTTAGAAAAACTTACGAAAATACTTATTTTTTGACCCAGGCTTTAAATAATTGCCAGCTACCTCAAGACATAGAAGCTTACCTGGAATTGCAAAAAGCCATTGCATTTATAAATGGAAAAGAAGTGCAAGCAGCACCCCCAACTAAAAAGCAAAAGATTGACTGGGATTACATCTCGCAAATAAATTATAATCAAGAAGTTAAGATATATACATCAAAAGGAGATATTGTACTGCAACTATTTGTGAATCAAACACCTGTAAGTGTTGCTAATTTTCTAAAACTTGCTGAGGCTGATTATTTTGATGACAAACAAATTCACCGTGTAGTACCCAATTTTGTGATTCAGGATGGTTGCCCACGAGGAGATGGTTGGGGTGGGCCAGATTACAATATCTGCTCAGAGTTTGCACTAAATTACTACACCGAGGGCAGCCTTGGAATGGCTTCTGCAGGAAAGGATACAGAGTCGAGCCAATGGTTTATTACCCATTCACCTACGCCCCACCTTGATGGCAGGTACACTAATTTTGGCCAGGTAATAGAAGGAATGGAAGTTGTGCATCAACTTGAGGTTGGGGATAGGATTATTGATGTGGAAATAGTTGCTGGTGGCTAACTCCTTGTTTCTGGTTGTTGGTTACTAGTTGCTGGTTTATAGGAAAACATCGTCATTTATATCATCTACCATATAAAAAATGAAATATTATTTAAGAGCAATCTTCTTAGTACTTATAGGAATTAATGCAAAAGCACAAAACTATAAGCTTGAAACTCAGCTACTATCGGGGATATACAAAGTTGCAGAAAATCTGAATCTTGACTTGAAAAAAGAGTTCGAAAAGTTTGAAAGCTACCAAATAGACCAAGGAGTACTCCAAAATAATAATTTCGAAAGTTATTATGAAGCTTTTGAAAACATTGGTCAAGGGAAAAGTAGTTATTCAACACAATTATCATTGCCTGACTCAATAACTTTTAGTATAGATTTTTGTGAAGTCTACACTTCAAAAGCGAATATAGAAAATCTTAAACAGGTATCTGAAAGTCAAGCTTTTAAAGATTCAAAATTGCACCAACAAATAATGGCTATAGATTCATTAAATTCCCTAGAAAATATAAGCGTGAAAATTGTAGCAAATTCACTAATAAAAAAACTAAAGCCAAAAGATTTCAGACATGATTATTACAAAATGTCATCATTTTTTTGGATGTTCGTGCTACTTGATTACGACCTCGGAATAAAAAGGAACAAATAACAACCGACGGTACAAAGCTACTACCAGTAACCAGCATCCAGTCAAGTTTAACATTAACTTGAATTTCACTTAAAACAATTCCATTATCTTTGTTGCTTAAAAAAACTAAAGATGGAAAAAATTTGTGTGTTTTGCTCATCGAGTGATGTAATTGAGCAGGTTTATAAAGATGAAGCTAAAAAACTGGGAGAATACTTATCAAATCAATCCAAAACCTTAATTTATGGTGGTGCTAAAGTTGGAATGATGGGTATTATTGCTAAAACAATGGTACAAAATAATGCCCATGTAATTGGAGTGATCCCTGAATTAATCAACAATCACCGCCTTGCTGAAAGCTCTATAAGTGAGCTGATTATAACTGAAGACATGAAATCCAGAAAAGGTGTAATGCATGATTTAGCCGATGCATTTATTGCATTGCCAGGTGGCTTTGGCACTTTAGAGGAACTGGTTGAAGTGATTACACTAAAACAATTAGGATATCATAAAAAACCCATTGTTATTTTAAACACAAATGGATTTTTCAATAAACTGAACGAACTGTTTGAAATGTTTTATGACACAAATTTTGCAAAAAAGGAATACCGAAAACTGTATTTTATTGCAAACACAGTTGAAGAAGCAACAACGTATTTAAGTGACTACAAACCAGAAGCTTTGGCAAACAAATGGTTTGAAACGGATGTAAAAAATTGAATTTTGAACCAGGAAGTTAGAACTTTGAAATTTATTCATCAAATTTCTAAGTTCAAATTTCCAATTTCTAAATGATGTACGATATAATTGGTGACATACATGGCTATGCAAAAACCCTGATTGCCCTTTTGAAAAAAATGGGCTACGAGGATAAGAATGGCTACTTTCAGCACCCAGGGCGACAGGCAGTTTTTGTTGGTGATCTGGTTGATCGAGGCCCTGCAATAAGAGAAACGCTAAGAATTGTAAGAGCCATGGTTGAAAACAAAGCAGCACAGTGTATTATGGGAAACCATGAGTACAACGCTATCTGTTTTAATACCAAATCAAATGGTGGAGCATACTATCTACGGCCACACAGCAAACGAAATATCAAAAACCATATAGAAACCATTGATGCTTTTGCCAGTCACACTGATGAATGGGCTGAATACCTAACCTGGATTAAAACCTTGCCCCTGTACCTTGATTTGGGAGGCATTAGAGCCATCCATGCCTGCTGGGACGACAAAGAAGTTAACTATCTTGAAAAAAGGTTGAAAAATGCCGTTATGGACGAAGATTTTCTAATAAGATCATCCGTTCCGGGCACCATTGAATACAAGGCCATAGAAACCATTTTAAAAGGCTATGAAGTTTACCTGCCACCAGGTTATCATTACCAGGACAGGGATGGGAACACTCGAAAAAAAATACGCGTAAGGTGGTGGAAATCATTCAATTCCGAAACTTACAGGAGCATTTCATTAAGCAAAGATAAAGCCTTGCCAGAAACATTAATCCCAGGTAAAAAACTGGAAAAATTTAGTTCGTATACACCTGATAGGAAACCGGTTTTTATTGGGCATTACTGGAACTCCGGGGTTCCGGAACTTTTGCGCTCTAATGTCTGCTGCGTTGATTATAGTATAGCAAAAAGGGAAAAGTTAACTGCTTATAGATGGAATGGGGAAAAGGTTTTGAGTAATGAAAATTTTGTTTGGCAGAAATGTGTTGATGAAAAATAGAATTGAAAATTAGAGCATTTAATGACAAAAGGAAGTAGATTAGAACTTATCTGCTAGCAACTTTGTCAATCCGTTTAATCTGTTAATCTGTCAAATCCGCATCCCATTATCAGTGGAAATCATAACCATCATAAAAATTCGTGTACCATTATTACATCCCAATTTCTTCAGCAATCTCTGTCATTGCATCAATTGAAATCTGCAGGAAAGTATCTAATTCAATTCCGGCTTTTTCAATATCATAAATAAACTCGCGGTTTACCGATGCAGCAAAAGCTTTCGATTTTAAACGCTTTTTAATGGATTTTACTTTTGTGCCAGCCACTTTTTTATCTGGAGTAAGAATTACATATGCTGAAATAATCCCGGTTATATTTTCGGCTGCTGAAAGGATGATGTCAAAATCGGTAGTACGCTTGGCTTCTTTTCCACTCACCCCTTCGGTATGTGAAATAATGGCAGCAAACATTTCAGGAATGTCGTAGCCTTCTGATTTTAAAAGTTCTACAGCCTTGTAGCCATGTTCGCTGTAATTACCATTAATAACATCCATGTCTAAATCATGCAATAAGCCAGTGTTTCCCCAAAAATCAGCATCTTTGCCCAAATAGCTGGCAATTTTCCGCATAATGGCCTCACTTTCGAGTGTGTGCAGGCGCAAATATTCGGTTTTCAGGTATTTGTCCCAGATTTCCCTGGCTTCTTGATTAGATATTGTTGTTTTCATAAAAAAGTAATTGGTCATTGGTCGCAGGCCATTAACTGAAAAATGACTAATAACCTACCGCTAATGGCTGTTTTTTTTAACTATTTTGCCGGCAGTAGTGTCAATCTAAACTTTGAATCTTTCTCCACTTTCAAAATATCAAAATAATCTGAGTGATATTCATTTTTCAAATACATTTCAGTTTGATCGCAATAATAAGGGCTTGATGGAATTCCACTTATACCAGTTGGAATAACTGTAAGCGACTCATCCCAATTGGCGGTTGAATAAATGTGCCTGTGCGAGGCTCCATGATTTGCTTTAAACAAATTTTTAAAACTATATGAATAAGGCGAAACGGTGTGAAAACTCCCTCCTACCGGAAATGGCCCACGGTTTAGATTAAACCCCATGTCTAAAATATCAACTTTTCCTAATGGATGTTTTAAGGTTAAGGTGTGCATAAGCCCCCATTGCCAATTCTCAGGTTTCGCACCATACTTAAGGTTTAATGAATCAAGAGCATCCTTAAAGCTTTTATGAACAATCATTTCAAAATCTTCCTTCTTTTCTTTTGTACTCACATTATCCCACCAATCAGATTCTGGCTTACTCCAAAGATTTTTAACAAGGTTTCTTACAAGTATTTTATCCAAAATAAATTTCTGATACATGTCTTCACCTAATTCATCATAAACAGTATTCCTAACCAGACAAACGTAAAAATATTCAAAAATTGAAGCCCCCACACTTTCAGTTGTATATATACCATCCCAGTCTTTAAATACATTCACCGCTTTTTCCTGCCATTTATCCAAATCTTTCATTGTAGAAATATTCGTCACAATTTGCTCCTGCATATCCTCAACCATTTTTGATTTATGATCGCGAAGCATGGCTTTAAAATCATTGATTGAAAGTTTATCCTTTTCCTCAAGCATTTCCCGAATTCGATTTAATCGATATGGTAAATCGTACCAAGCACTAACGTAATACGGATAAGACGGGGGTGTTGTTTTACAATTTGCAGAGGACACATAGCCTCTTTCCGGATTATATTCATAAGGCAAAGAATCAAAAGGCACAAATCCTTGCCAGTCAAACTCAGTTGTATCTCCTGGAAAGACATTCCAGGGTTTTCCTTTTCTTATTGGGATATTGCCAGCTGCAAACAACCCTATATTTCCTTTTATGTCAGCATATACAATATTCTGATTCAGTGAGTTAAATGACCTGAGTGCATCTTTAAAATCGTCCCAGTTTTTTGCCCTGTTTAGTAAATAAACAGACCGTAATTCACTGCTATACTCATTTCCTGTCCACCTTACTGAAATAACCTCATCCTTAATTCCTTTAAAACCTGAAATTACCGGACCGCGATGAGTAAAACGATTCGTTTTATAAATGGTGTCACCTTCACTAGTGAATATTGTTTCCTTTCTAACCTCCATACTTTTCCATTCTCCATTCAGCAAGTATTGGTTAGAGTCTTTAGGGTTAATCGTTTCCCGATAAAAGTCCATATCATCCACATACATCATAGTCATTCCCCAGGCAATATTTTCATTGTGCCCGTCAATTATAAATGGTGCGCCTGGAAGAACCAAACCAGTTACATTTAGTTTGCCCTCAACATACTGATGCATTTGATACCAAATACCAGGAGCAAATAACCCAACATGCATATCATTTGCCAATAAAGGTAATCCTGTTGTGCTCTTCTTGCCAGATACCGCCCAGTTATTACTGCCTTCAAAAATATTTATACCTAAATCAGCTAATTTATCATTAACCGAAAGCAATTCTTCCCTTAGACTAAGTTCTGAACTATCAAGAAGCTCTTGCTCAAAAGTATAGCTTTTATGATTTGACATATCTGGAATTGCCTGGTAAAATTTTGAAGAATCAACCACACTTCTTAATTCATGAAGAAAAATCTCCGGTTTCCATGATGCCGTTAAGTCCCAAGCCATATATCCAATAAGATTTACACTATGTTCAGCTTTCCATGGCTCTGGCTCATAGCCAAGAATTGTAAATTCAGGAGGAAGTTCATCTTTATGGGTATCAATATATTGATTTACTCCATCGGCAAAAGCTTCCAACGCTTCGATAATATTTTTATCTGTATTTTTAAGAATAATTTTTGTTTTGTCTGGTATACGCAATGCCCTTAAAAGTAGATCTGATTTTTCCAAATCTTTACCAAAAATTTCGGATAAACGACCCTGGGTGACCCTTCGAAGCAAATCCATTTGCCAAAGTCGGTCCTGAGCAAGCACATAACCTGTGGCTCGGTACAAATCCTCCTCATTTTGTGCAATAATGTGAGGAATTGCATGTGCATCACGCCGCACTACCACTTTTTCTTTTAGGTTCTTAAGCTGAATTTCCCCATTGTATTCGGGAATTCCTTTATTTGAAATATGGTTTAAAAAAATATAGCCTCCAATAACAGCTATGATAATGATTAAAAGAAGGCTAACAAGGATTTTTTTGAATAGTTTCATTTCAAAAAACTTTCTTTGGTTAATGTTTTATTCAGAGATGGGTTAACCCGAATTATTCACCGCATTTACGAGAATCTCAACTTAACTGACTCATCATAAACGAAATATCTATAAAATTAAACATATTTGGTTAGCTCAAATTTGAGCTATGCTTGCATTTATCTTTGTACAGGTCTTTTCCTATTCGGAAAAGAATGTTGCGAAAACCTTGAACCTTTAGCTCACGACCAAAGGGAGTAAATATTAATATATGTCTGCGGTTTCCGACTCCTTGCATCTGCACAAAGCTAAAAGCATGAATTATCCGTGTTAAAGTTATAAATTTTTTGAGATTACTGAAAGGTAGGTTTTCAGTTAGCCTTCCTCTTCAAACGAATAAAAAATATTTTCGGATAATGGCACAGGAGCCTGTTTGTGATAAAAGTGCTTGTTTCCTAAATCGAGAAAATACAAGTAACTGGAAAAGAGCAATATAGTTAGGTGAATATTAAATAAAAAGAAAGAAACAGAAGACACCAGGGCTAGTAAAAACAGATAGGCAAGAAAGCCTAAAGCTTCTTCAATCAAATGATTTTTAACCTTAAAAAAATAGAGTTTTTTTCTTTGCCTTATCTCTAAATCAAGGCAATATCCACTTATTAAAAAAAAGCTGACAAAAAGATAGAGTACAAAAAAAGGAGAAATTACATTGTCTTCGTTTTCAAGCGCCAGAAAAGTATTTAATAGAATTAGCGGCCCACTCATTTTACCATAAATTGTTTCATGTACATCGTCTAACACGTAGTCGCCAATAACAATTATCCTGTTTTGAGTTAGTTTTTTGAAAGCTGAATCAGGCAAAAACACAAAGTCGCCCAAATTCATTAAATCGTATTTGTACTCACTATTATCAGACAAATCAAAAGACCAGATTTTAAAATCAACAATAAAGGAGTTCAGAACAAACTTTTTTCCAATTTTAAAGAAAAAGTTGCCAATTTTCATCTGCTTATTATGCAAATCTTCGTACATTTTTACAGGAATTGATTTTAGCGAATCGCTTTGTATCAACTTAAATTTGATAAATTTATCCACATTATAGGTCTCGTAACCCGAAACGGCATTGTTTGTGTTTAAAACGGTATTTTGCTCACTCTCTGATCCGCTTGGCATATAGGAGGTTATGTAGCTTTTTAATTGATCAAACTCCTGCTGCAACTGCTCATCGCTATCAGAAGAATCGATGAAATTAATATCGCACAACAAATATTTGTGATTAACTGGTTTTTTATTGATTCGGTTCAAAAACCCGGCAAGCTTCCGCCTGTCAGTAACAACCTGGTTACCAAGCGGAAAGCCTTCATCGTCCAACTTCTCGATAAGTTGTTTTTCCCAGGCTACATTAACGAATAAAAAACGTTCCCTGTCTGGTTTTTCCTGATTACGGATAAGAAATTTTTTAATTAGCGAAGTTGCTTGCACAAGGTAAAGCTCGTCTTCGTATACAAACGGAAGGTTTAACAGGTAAATTGAAACTGCTGTTAAAAAAAAAGAATGCAGTACTAATAAAAATACAAACATCCTTCTTTTTACATTTTTCCCAAATAACCGCATTCAATTATTGCATGTTTTCGGTAATTATTTTATCTACAAATTTATTGAGGGTGTATAGGTGAGTTTTGCCGTAAAAATCGCCAAAATATTCCATCAAAAACTTTTTCATTTGCGGTTTAGAATAATCTTTTTTCTTGTAAACTTCAAGTATCGTTTTAAACTCATCAAAAAGTGCATTTTTATCAATAAAATTTACATCAAGGCGGGTAATTTTTTCCTCCGTATCTAAAACCTGTTTATAAAAATCAACATGATAAAGTTTTACTTCGCCATAAGTTTTAACACCCATGGTATTCCGTGATAACTGGAGTTTGTAATCTTCTGTTACCAACTCTTTATCAACCTGTTGACCTTTATTCTCGTATTTTGCAACTACTTTTTGGTTGGTAAACCTGCTCTTGTTTAGCTGTACATCCAAACTATTGCCAATTACGGTAAATTCATCATCACCAAGAAAGTTCTTCAAATCATTTACCGGGGAATTGGTTATAATACTACGCGTGCTAAATTGTACTTTATTACTGCCAACTAGTGCACTTTTCACAAAAGCGGTAAACTCAAAATTGTTCTTTTTGTTTTTTTTGGGGTACTGAAGTTTAAACCTTCCCCTTGTATCACTGACGACAAGGGCCATTGAATTTTCGTCCTTAAAAGATAGTTCATCAGTTGCTAACATGGCATCGCCTTGAGCTAAATGCTTACCGGTACGTTGGTTAACAATATCTCCTTTAACCTTTATAATGTAGTAATTTTCAGTTTGGTAGGCTCCCATAATTAAAACTGAAAAAAGTATAACAATTAGTTTCATATTGTTAAAGTTTTTAGTTGTTACTAACTCAAATTTATGAATATTGAATTTATGGTAAGTCTACAATTTGAGCTAAGATTAAATGGTGGTGTTTATAAATTAAAATACAAACCTTTAATATTTCACTTAATCAACTAATTATCAGTAAATTGAAAAACAAAACAATACTATTTAGCCACGTCAAACTGTTTATGTATAATTTCCATCAAAAGCGGTTTAAGTGTGCTTAATGAATCTTCATCTTTTGATATGTAAGCAGTGGCACCTTCCTTTAACAGGTTTTCTTTTACTTCATCACTTTCCTGACCCGAAACGACTACAACATCCACTAAAGGATCATGTTCCTTAATATCATGAAGCAGTTTGGTGCCAGTATCTTTATTTAGTTCATCATCCATAATGTAATAGTCGAGCAACACAATATCTGGTTGTGAACTTAACTCATAACCCGCCTCCTTCGCACTGTAAAAAGTCTGATAATCAATTTTCAGCTGTTTTTCATCCAATTCTTCATTTATTGTATCTAGCAGATTTGCAAGAATTTCAATAAATACAAAATCGTCTTCTATTATAAAAACTTTTATTTTTTTGAAATCAGGCATATTAAGATTTTTTAATAGGTTTGGCGTATACAAATTTACCAAAAATTACACCAAAGAGTGCAAAAAGTATAACATTTTATTACTGATTACCGGACAGTTACTCCTATTATCCTTTCCTGCAATTTTTAATAAACTCTCTTTCTACCTTTTTCGGATCGTTTATCACCTGATAAAACTCATCTAAATATTTTATAATCGAAGACTTTGTTTTGCTGCTTAACCACTTGCAGTTTTTGTACAAATTATAAACCGCTTCTTTCTTAGCATTAAAAAGTTTTACAACAGGTTCATATTCTTCTATCGAACGCTTATATCCCCTAAAAACTCTTTCTCTGACCGAAGCAATGTTTAAATTTTCGGAAGGAACTGCGTAGGTGGTATTAATGATACCTGACCAATCAAAATCATAGGGCACTGCCAATGGCTTGGTTTCATTTTCCTGAAAAAATAGTTTAATGTTGTGCCCTACATCAACCGACCAATCTGTGTTGCCTATCATATATTGAAAAACAGCAAGTTTGGTTATTTGCTCCCTATTTACATTTTCTTGATGAAAACGATTGAATTTCAAAAACTTACCCTCCATCCTACTTGCCAATTGTTTGGTTTCTTCAATAAAAAAGCCCATCATTTTCAATGGTTTATCTGGCTTTAAGCTGTCGATTAATTCAATATCTGCAAGCCGGACTTTAAATGCGACCTTTTCAAATAATTCATAGGTTTTGTATATCAGGTACTCCATTATTATGTACTCCTGAAACTTTTCGTTGTTTTTTTTGCAAGGAACCACTAATTTTAACCTATACTGCCCCTTAAACAATTCATCCTCTGCTCGGTTTTTTTTCGAAATCTTAAGTTTCAGTGGTGGAAGGTTACAATTTTTGGGGCTTCGCCTAAAATTCCCCCTGGTTTTCACTTTTAATGTAAGCTCTTTTCCAGGCTCATTATCAAACCCATAACGGACAAGTGCTTTGTGGTATTTTCTATCATCGCCAACATCCCTAAGCATTTTTTTATTATTGGCAAACATTTGAATATGAATCACTTCATCATTTTCAAACAAGGTACTTTGGCTATAATTGCGTTCCTTTTTTTCTTTGGTTTCCTGGGCATTTGCATACCAAAAAACTGAAAGGCAAACAATAATTAAAATAAATTGAATAGTTTTTTTCATGTAGTTACCAGATTTTATTAATACACTGGCTAATGAATTAAGGTATTAAGCTGGTCAAAGATAATATAATCTTCTTACCGAAAAATACATTAATTTATAAGAGTAGGCAAGTTATTTTGGTAAATTTTTAGAACTCAATAAACCCAAGCAACTTTAAACTAAACACTGTGAGAAAAATAATGAGCATATAACGAACGAATTTTGCGCCCCACTTTATGGCTAAATTAGCAGCCAACAATCCGCCCACCAGGTTGCCAAGTCCGGTAACAAAGCCAATCACATACTCAACTTGATCGTTTGCGGCAAAAACAACAAAAACAAATGGGGTGTAAATAAGCACTACAAATATTTTAATAGCAGCAGCTTTCACTAAATTGTAGCCCGAAATCCAGACAAACGCAGCTATGAGAAAAATTCCAACACCAATATGGATAAACCCGCCATAAACCCCCAAAACAAAGTAACCAAGCAAGTGCCATACCGTTATTTTTTTAGTACTGTGTACTTCTTTTCCTTTTATCCATCGTTCCGAATTATAAAATAGTAAAAAAAGCATAAGTAATAAAACCAGGCCAATTACTTTTTCAAAAAGGCTAATATCAATATTTACAGCAATTTCGGCACCCAGGATTGACCCTAGCGTAACAGGGATGGAAATAAATATTCCTTTGGTTAAATCAAGTTGCCCTGATTTATAAAACTTGATGGAGGTTGCCAGTGCCTGCATAATTACCCCCATCCTAACGGTGCCACTGGCCACATTCATTGGCATTCCTAAAATTGAGAAAAGAAAATAGTTAATGGCTGTACCAGAACCTGCAAAAGTGTTGATAAAACCAGCCAAAAAACCAGCAATAAACACAATACTGAGTATTTGCCAGGAATAAATATGGTATTGCGACAGGAATTCGGTTAACATAAAAGGCTAAAGTAAACAAAAAAGTCATTGGTCATTATGTCATTGGTCATTTGTTTGGAAAGAAAGGGATACTGGCATTTCAGAAATACTGCTTTTTGTGTAGTTTGAACTTAAAAATTCACCCAGTTTTTTTAATAACCTGAGTTCGACATAAAATAATTGCACAGTTTAGGTTAATATGAAATTAGTTTTACTACTTTCCTAACTTTTAATAAAAATGACATTATTCACATTACCTATAAGCCAAAAATGTTACCCCCTCAACTATATGTTTTAAAAAAAATTGCAATGTGCCTGGCAATGCTATAAGAAATGCTGCAAAGATTATAAGACTGCCGTTAGTTAATAAAAAAAGAAGGAACAAAACGATGCCCCTTCTTTTTGGCAAAATACTTATGCACTAAAATTAGGATAAAAAAAAACCGCCTGGTTGCAATGATTGAAAAATGTGCTTATAGGGTTAACCTCTTTTTAAACTTCAAGCAACTAGGCGGATATAAAAATTAAAACCTGCCTAATTCAACTTTTAGTTGTTTAATTATTTCGCCTAAATCAGTATTTTTTGTTACACGGTGGTGCAATGGCATAAAAGTAAACATGTTTCGCATGGCCTCAACCAGTTCGGGCCTTACAGTAGATGCCGATTCCACGTTATCTTCCGAAAGGGCTTTGGTATGTTCCCTAAGTGTGTTTTCAAACTTAGTTTGCTTTTCTTTCAGCAAATTAAACCACACATCAGTATGCGTTTGGCTCATCAAATCCATGTAGCCACTTTCAACAATATTAATAATGCTAACAATAATAGCTGTTTCCTCTTTATATTTTCGGTGTATTACCCTGGGACCAAATTTGGCCATCTTGTTGAGCAACTCGTTTACCTTGCGTTTTAATTCTTCATCAGGATAATTCTGGTAGTTTTTTAAATTTCCTTCAAAGCCCCTGTATATATCGTCCCGCTCACTATCAGCCTGCGATACAACACCGCCATGTTCATTTTCGTTTTGCATGCCGGCCTCGTACCTGGTAAAAGCTTCAGTAAAAGCATCAAAATAAACTTTTAGCCCCATTTCATCAATTGGGCGAGGCAAAATAATCTCTTTTGTTCTTAAGCCCAAGGTATAAAGTTCCTTATTATTTAGTTTAGAAAAAGATAGGTGCATAACATTAATTTTTGGTTTTTTAGAGAAGCTAAAATAAATAATTTTTATCGAAATGCAAAACATTGCATATCGAAAATTTATTTTAGGAAACTTAAAAAAACAAATCTCTACTTTTTAATTTACGCATGTAAATACACTACTCAGCGACAGAGTGGCGCATTTACACGCATAAATATGCCACTTTGTCGAAAAGAAAGGCATTTACGCTGATAAATATCCTACCTATGAACGAAGTAAAACATTTACGGGTGTAAATTAACTTATTAGCTATAGAGAAAGACATTTACATGCATAAATGAATCAATTTGTGAAAAAACAAAGCGTTTACGGGCATACACAGAACCCAGGTAATTAATGGCCTGACTAAGTTTGATCAACAAACAATTTAGAAAAAAGAATTCATTTTTGGATATAATTATAAAGCTTATTACCTTTAAAGAAGAGGAAGTATTTAAGACTTTGTTATAATTAAAAAAAATACTTGTTGACTATGCAGAAATATCAACAATAAATTATAGAGAGTCGTTATTATACAAATGTTAGGCATAAGCAAAATTAATATATGACCAATAGAATCTCTAAAATTCCAAATGATGCTCAGGACAGAAATTCTGAAGCCTGGAAAAAACTTTGTGTCTATATTGACCGAATTGCAGAGAACAATATTGATAAATTAGTTCCTAGAGAAGAATTAGGTGATGAGCTTTTTGCTCAAATTTACACTTTACCTGAAACGGTTTCTAAACTCAAAAAAGTCACGAAAGTTGGACTTTATTGCAGCAATTTAAAACGAATTCCACCCAAAATTGGACAAATGGAATCACTTGAATATTTTGCCCCTTATACTTCTTATGATTTACACTGGTTCCCCTATGAAATAACTAAATGTAAAATTAAAGATAGTAGAATAAGCACTAGAGCACTTTATGGAAATTATAAAAACCGCATGGGGTTTCCAAGACTTGACCATAATCCTGTAAAATATGAAGGTGATATAGTAAAAGGTAGTGTGTGTGAAAAGGAGATGACATATGAAGAGACTAATCAGCTATGGATAACCCTAAGGATTGGAACTGACACAGTTCCATTGCTGACTAATTTGTGTTCAAAAAAATGTGAACAAAAATTGCCAAGACCTTCTAAAAATTACATTCAATATCCTCATAAAGGTGGTGTAGACTTGGCTCAACCACCTAACGAAAATGAATTATGGGAAAAAGAATGGGAAAAAAGGCAGAAAGAAATGAAAGAGACAAAATCAACGACGCAAAAACATGATAATTCAGACGAAAAAGTTGATATAAAAAAATGGAAATCTTTAAAATTAATCAGAAGAATTTGGGGAAAATAAATTAAGATGCCAATGCCTAACAAGATAAAAACAAAATCAAAGTTTTGGCTACTTGCAGATTGGAAATGTGTCTGTTATCAGCGCACAAATGCATAGCCAGGCGTTATGCATAAGCTGAAAAAACAGACTGAATAAAAGAAAAAATGAAAAATTTGAATAAATATGTTTCGATTTATCAAGACCAACTGAAAAAGGGAGACATATTAATTGCCTACAATGAGTTAGTGAAATTCGTTATGAATTTAAGAACGGAGTTCATTAAAATTTTATCGGACCAATATTCGTTTGCTGGAATTCTTCACGGATATTTAGACTTTACATATTTCTACTATTCAAACGATTTTTTAAAAAGAAAAAAGCTAAAATTCGGACTTGTTCTAAATTACATGGAAATGAGATTCGAGCTTTGGTTACTTGGAAATACAAAGCCGATTCAACAAAAATATTGGGAGTTATTGAAAAACACAAAGTGGAATAAAAACAAAACAGAAATGCCTAAATACTCAATTCTTGAAAGCATTATTGTGGAAAATCCTGATTTTGACAATTTGGACAAATTAACCGAACAAATAGAAACCGAAATGATTAAGGCTTCGGACGAAATATTGGACTATCTAAAGACACTAAATTGATAAAAAAATAAAAAGCCTACGCACAACCATGGCTATAATTAATTGGGGTGAAAGTGATAAAACAAAAGTCGGTGCTTAACTGAAAAATAGCGTGTAAAATCCTCCGACTACTCATGGTCTAAAGCGTTACGTCTTATAATAATAAATAGTTAATACATTTTTAATATTTAATTATGGAAAAAGTAGAAAATGCAATTAAAAATGTAAAGTTGTTAGAAAATACAACTTTGCAAGAGCTATTAAGCTCTTTGGTTGAAGAAGCGGCTAATATTACAGACAGTAAAATTAGCTATTTTGCAGTAATGAATTCAGCCGAAGATACTTTGGTTATGCTTGGCTGGTCAAATTCAGCAATGGCAAATTGTGCCGTGATTGACAAACCAATCGTTTATCCTCTAGAAAAGACAGGATTATGGGGTGATGCTGTACGAGAACGAAAACCTGTTGTAACAAATGATTATGCAGGTTTAGTAAAACCTACTAAAAAGGGTTATCCAGCCGGACATGTTAATGTGGTTCGCCATTTTAATATCCCAATTACTGAGGGTGATCATATTGCAGGTGTACTTGGAGTTGGAAATAAGGAGACTGATTACACTCAAATAGATGTAGATAATTTAACAGTATTTGCTCAGGAATTGTGGACAATTATAAGAAAGGAGGTACCAAGTGAGCTCTTGCAATAATAAAATATTATGTATGTATTTTGCTAAAAAAACGCCTACAGTAGATAATAATTATGAAAAAAATGTTCAGACATATTGCAATGGAGAACCCAAAAATTGTGCTATACATATGATTTATGATAAATTAGGATTTATGAAAGTTCCTGCAGATTTACGTCCTGAGCAAACAGCAAAGGCAAAATCGTTAATTGATAACTGAATGCATGATTTTGATGAAATAGAAACTGATAAAAATAATACTTTAGTGTCCAATAATCAGAGTAAGGGCAATTGTAATGATTGTGATTATTATTACGATTGTCCTAGAATGAAAGGTATCAATAAGTGTTACAATACGATGAAACAAGACGAAAAATCGGATTAATTTATTATCAGAAGAAAATTAAAAAAAAAGAGTTAATAACCTGAGTTTGACATAAAATATTCAACACAGAAATTCGGAATTATACCAGATATGTGCTAAAAATGCAGAAAGAATAGTGGGCTATTTTGAGGGATTTTTAGTGCAGAGATGGTGTGGTTCCGAATTTTCTATTAGATTTGATTAATTTTTGCATAA
>JBNKJW010000287.1:0-12018 GCA_050291445.1 Bacteroidales bacterium
GAAAATTATTAAACTTATATTTTCAACATTGCTTATCATCCCGGTGAAAATCTATCAGCTTTTCATCTCGCCCATTCTTCCTCAAACATGCAGGCATGTGCCATCTTGTTCAAATTACACCATTGAAGCGCTAAAAATACATGGCCCAATAAAGGGTAGCTGGCTATCAACAAAAAGAATTGCAAAATGCAACCCATGGGGAACCAGTGGGTATGATCCCGTTCCACCAAAAAGGGTATTTAAATTTAAAAAATATAAAGCCGACAACTAATGCACGATCATGATAATATTCAAGTACATGACCACGGTGAAGGTTTCTTTGAGATGCTTGTTGAGGTTATGAAACATGCCGTAATGATCACTTTTTTTGTGATTGTTATGATGATTGTTATTGAATTTATCAATGTGCAGTCGAAAGGTAAATGGAACAAGTCGCTGAAAGGAAAAGGCTGGTTGCAAATTGTTTTGGCAAGTTTTTTAGGAATTATGCCTGGATGCCTGGGTTCCTTTGCAGCGGTTTCGTTATATGTTCACAGGGCACTAAGCTTTGCTGCCTTAGTTGCAGTAATGATTGCATCTTCGGGCGACGAAATATTCATTATGTTTGCCATGATTCCGGATACAACCCTTATTATTGTGCCTGTGTTGCTTATTACTGGAGTTTTATCGGGGTTACTGGTAGCCACCTTTGTAAAAGGCAACCTTATTCCTGAGAAAATAAAATTGCATCCCCAGTTTCATCAAAACGACCCCAACTGTGTCTGTTTTGACTCAAAAAAAATCGTTGAACAACTTAAAAATGCCTCCTTTCACCGGGCTTTGTTGGTATTTGGTTTTGTAACCTTTCTGGTGTTTCTGATTATCGGAGAAATTGGCCCCACTTCCTGGAATTGGGAAAAAATAACTTTTTTAATTATTACTCTCGCAGGAGGTTTTGTCGTTTCTACAGTTTCAGACCATTTTTTAACCGAACATGTATGGCATCATATCATAAAAAAGCATTTTATAAAAATATTTTTATGGACGTTTGTGGCTTTTGTGCTCATCCATTTGCTGGATGAATACATTGATGTGGAGGAATGGATAAAGTCAAACAGTTATTTTATTTTGATAACAGCTGTTTTGATTGGTATTATTCCAGAATCAGGCCCACACATTGTGTTTATCTCTTTATTTGCAAGTGGCAGCATTCCAATAAGCATTTTATTGGCAAATTCGATTGTACAAGATGGGCACGGGGCTATTCCCTTATTGGCTGAATCAAGGCGAAGCTTTATCTGGATGAAACTAGTTAACGCAATAGTAGGCCTAATTGTTGGTGGAGGGTTGTTGTTAATTGGTCTCTGAAATAAAGGCAGCAATGACCTTGCTGCCCTGTTAAAAAATTATTTAACAACAAATGTTTGTGAAGTAAATTCCTTTCCATTGCTATCAGTGTCATGCATTCTCATATCATAAGAGCCGGGCTCTGTTGGTGCGGTGAATTTCAACTCACCTTCAGTTTGGTTTTTCAGGTATTGATAGGCAAGATCAACTTTATCGTTCTCTGCTTCGCTGCCATGTGGTGCGTCTGATGGGATAATACCAATCCAGGCATTTTCTTTAAATTCAGCGGATGCATTAAATGATACTACAATTTCTTCGCCAGCTTCAAATTCAGTTTTATTTAATAGAAGTTGGCCTGTACTTGGTGGTGGAGGTGGTGCTACTACAGTAAAAGTAACAGAAGTCACCTCAACTCCTTCTTTGTCAGCGGAATTCATCCTTAAATCATAAGTGCGTGGTTTTTCTGGTGCTATAAAAACCATTTCACCTTCAGTCTTCCCATCAAAGTATTGATAAGCTAAATCATTGGCATCATTAAGCACTTCATCTCCATGAAGCACACTTGACTCAACAATCCCTATCCAGGGCTTTTCGCCAAAGGTTCCTTCAGTTGTAAAGTTTATCTTTATTTCTTCTCCGGGTTTAAATTCTGTTTTCGGCAAAACAATCTTACCAGTTGGAGGTGGCGGGGTGCACGATTGGACAAAAATCATAAGCCCGGCAAATAAAAATAGCATCAAATTAAAGTTTTTTTTCATGTTTTTTAGATTTTAAGTTAGAAAATCAAAGATAATTGAATAACTTTTAAATTCCTACCCCACGAAAAACTTCTTATTTACCACCCGAAAATTGCAAAAACAATTGAAATTACTACAACCAGTAACATTACAACTGACATATAATAAACAAACTTGGCAAAGTTTTTCGATTTTTCTTTGGTCAATTCCACTATTTCGCCATTGTCATTTTTATGTTGAACAATGGCTGAGCCCCAGGAAATTAATAAAATAATTGCATCGGAGATAAAAAACACCAATAAATTTTTGTTTGCACCATCCGATCTAAAAAAATCACCAACATCATCAAGTACCAGGCTTAATGTTGTAATTGCAATACAATTATAAAGGGCTAATGCCAGCCCCACAAAAAGGAGCAAACGGGTAAATTTAGGAAGCTCTTTAGCTTCATACTTTAAATCACTATCTTCTTCCATTTGAATAGCTTAAACAAAGAGGCTGTTTTCAATATTGAAAACAGCCTCTTTGTTGATATATCAATAAAATCTAATCCGTCTCAATAACAATATTATCTGGCTGATAGCATACTTTAGTAATTGCATCAATCGCAAACTTTAAATCTTCTTTAGGGATCAAAGTTCCACGTACAGATAGCATTAATAAATTGGGACTTGAATACAAATACTTCAAAGTTCGGATTTGTGTATTGGTTAAATCAATTTCCTGCAACGATTTAACACCCTGCAATGGACGTATCGTTCTCACCTCTGTATCAGAAACATCCAGTATTTTCAGGTTTTTAAGTTCTTGAAGAGGTGTTAGATCTTCAATATCTGTTTTTGAACAGTTAAATTCAACCAGGTTTGATAAGCCCTCAACCCCTTCAATAGAATACAATGAGGTATTGTCTGAAACATCCAGTTTAACAAGGCTGCTCAGATTTTTCATAAAAATCAGCTCATTTATTGTTGCATAATGGATATCTAGCTCAATCAGGTTAGTCATTCCAAGGAGGGGCCGGAGATTTTTGATCATGGTATTACCGCAGTTCAATTTTTCAAGACTTGTCAACCCGGCCAAAGGCTTTAAACTGCTGATATTATCGTTGTTTGAACAATCAACCTCTTTCAGGTTTGTGAGGTACTCCACCCCTTCCAAACCTTCCAAACCAGGACAATCGGAACATTTTAACCGCTCTAGCAAAACTAATTGCGCCAAAGGTTTCAACGATTTTATCTCCTTATTTCTAGAACAATTGATCCGTTTGGTTTTCACAACCCTTTCTAAATCCTCATCGCTTGGATTTATTTCCTTACCTTTAAATTGCTCCCTGTAGAACACTTTCTTCCATGCAGGTGACAAGTTATCCCACCATTGCCTATTGCTAATCTGTGCAACTGTAAAACATTCTATCAACATGAAAATAACCAGGGTTATGCCAATTTTCCCTGAAACATTTTTTATCATAATCTCTAATTTTAGCGTATATTGTAAACGAATTTATTCTAAATTCTAATTATAAACAAAAAAAAATCCGGCAAGCAATATGGTTGTACCGAACAATCCACAAACAATAAGCAATTAACAATCACCGATTTAACTTAATAATCTTTAATTCTTCGCTTCCTAATTTAGAATGAATCTTACAAAAGTAGATGCCCGGAACAATATCTGCAACATTAAGTTCTACCTGGTTTTCACCAACACTCCCTTCAAAATGTTTACTTTTGATTATTTTTCCACTCACATCAAACAAATCAACCTGATAATTGGTTGCTTTTACTAGTTCTAAATTAATATTTAACGAATTCCATATCGGATTTTGATACCTAACAACATTAACAAACGAAGAAATATCACCCATGCCTGTTTGATATCTCTCTAAAACAAAATTCTGCTCTACTTGCGAATCAGAATTTGAAGTCACATCATGCTCAACTGAACCATGATTGTACGCACTCGCTTCAACTGTATAACTTCCCGCTGAAACCATTCTATAATACATGCCTGTAATCGCATCTGAATAAACTTCAGAACTATCAGCATCATGACCAACAAGTGTGATTTTTGCATGCACCGGAGCACCATTTTGATCGGTTACTTTTCCATAAATTCCTAGATGCACCCTGTTTATGTAATTTAGCATTGATCGGTAATTGTAGTTCCACAAAGAAGGCAAAAAGGCTGCATCAGGAGTTTTTGCATTTGAAATCTCAATGGTAACCTCCCTTCCGTGCAAATAGTAATTCACATAGTCCTGGCGTCCACCTGCTACAGCATACCATGTTGCACCATGAGTAATCCCGTTATCAAAATCTGTCATATAGCCCGTACTATTTATGTGAACAGTATCTGCATATTCATGACTCAGCTCCTGATACCACAAATGATCAGCATGTGTTCTTTCAGATAATTCCCAAGTATCCCAAGGATAGTTCACAACTTCTGTCCCACCATGAAAGTTTGCAGAAAGAACAAAATTATGTTCTTTCATAAAGTCCATCATTGCAATGTTTTCTGGTTGCCATTGATATCCATCAGGATGTTCACCTACTGCAGGATCGGGGAAATTACGATTTAAATCAACTCCGTTGCTATTTGCCCTAGTTGCCCCGGTTATATCATTATTCCCTGAAGAATAAGTTCCATCAGGATTTGACAAAGGGTTTATCCAAATTTCTGTATTATTAACTAATTCTGTAACTCTTGCATCGGTTCCAAAATTTGCCAGCAAATAATTAATCAGTCGCAATGACAAAACATATCCTGTAGTTTCATCGCCATGCATTGAGCTGGTATAAAAGAACTCGGGCTCTTCTTCTTTAGAATTTACATTGTCAGATATTTTCAAAACCAATAACTTCCTTCCTTCAATTGATTCTCCAAATTCTTCTAACTTACAAATCTCGGGGTAATCAGTTGCAAATGCTTCCATTAATGCAACATACTGGCTGTAGGTAGGATAACAGTCCCATCCATTTACACTGGTCTGGTCTGCACACATAGCAGCAGCTTTTAACATAGAAGGTGGTGTTAAAAGCTCAAAATCCTTTTTTTGTTTTTCAAGCCATTCAACTTGGCTGGTATTTAAATAGGCATACACGATATTTTTACCAGCTAAAGGATGCACCTTATCAATACTTAATTTCCTCCCCCAATAACTAATGTCAGCTTTTTTGGCAAGGTTTAATTTAACATAAATCTCCCCCCTTTGCCTTAGCATATCTGTTGCTTTTGTGGTCTTTTGCGCAACTGATGGCACAAAAACCAACACAAGGATAATATTTATAATTACTTTTTTCAAATTTCCAACACCGTTACTTTTTCTTTTTTGAAGTGGTTTGTTCGGTCTTTCTTATATTTTTTATCGAACCAAGCTCTGGAAATAAATTAATAGTATAATCACCATCGAGGTATTTAGCTGACAATGATTGTATTGCACCAAACTGTGCCACCTGTATTTTTTCCTGTATTAAAACATCATCGTTAGCTAATAAACGTACAATTCCCATTTCAGGAACCCGGTAAAACAACCCCTTTGAAGTATTTTTCGTTTTTGCTACGCGTTTTAAATATTCTTGGTTCTTCTTGAAAATTTCAAAATTTTTCAAATTTTCATAAGATTCAATTTCCAGTATCATAGGTTTGCCATCCATATCAGTTATATCAACAATACCATGTTCTTCCGAAAACCTAAACAATATAGCTTGTGTAATTTTCCTAGGCTCATCAGGAATGTAATCAAAACTATATTTAAAACTCTCTTTCCTGACTTTTCCAGTAAATAACGATAGATATTGTTTTTGAATTAAATCAATTTTTTCAATCATTATTTTTAGTGCATCACCACTCGGCATGGTCTCGGTATAACCATCCCCAACAATAATAGCAGCCCTGTCTTCTCTAAGTGTGAGTATTTTTTTGCTCAGTTCTAAAGCCTTCTCTCTTTCTGTCATTTTGGTTAATACACTGCGGGGCAAAGGAATCTCATCAAAATTAATATCCTCATTTTCAACCAGTTTATGACTCTTAAGATCAGAAACATTCAAAACGGACATACTTTTATATTCATCAATATTATTTGTTGACAAATAATTATCTTTACCTGATGCGTTAACTGATTCAAGTAATCCGGAAGCTGTTAGACTTAATTCGATTCTGCTTTCGTCATCTGCTTCAACCAGGTATATGTTATTTGTATCTACTATAGCATAGGTTTCAAATCGAATGCCTGTAATTTTCCAGAACTCTTTGTCTCGCTCTATGGCATCTGTTAAACCTAATAGCGATTTGGCATACTGGTAATAAGGCCCTTTTTTGTAGGTTGTTTTTACTACTTCAACATTTACCCGCACAACAGTTTTAGGTAAAGCATAAAGCGTAGAAAAATTCCTTATGCCTTGCGTTTTGTTAAGGTTTACAATATTAAAAGATAATTCTTGCGATTTACATGCATTTGAAAATAAAAAGGTTATAAAAACAATACTTATAATAAGTTTAAATTTCATCATTATTTGGGTTTATTTTGGTATAATTTTCAAACTATTTTAATCCGCTGCTTTTTAAATATTCATTTGGATTATTAATATAATTTGCGGGATCTTTTAATCGTCCTTTATTTTGCTCTAGCTTCTTAAGGGCCTCATTTTGTTTTTTATCTAATTCATCTTGCTGATCTGTCTTACCCATATCATAAGTTATACGGTGTACTTCACCACCTTTTTCATCATAATATATCCATTCTCCATCCATATGATCCTCTTTATATCTGCCTTTTACTTCAAATTGCCCATTAGTATGATAGGTGTAATAAACGGAATTTCTCACGCCATTATCAATTCTTGTCTCAAGCTTTACCTTGCCATTTAAATAATATTGTCGCCAAACCCCATTCTCTATATCGTTTTCCCAATTCTTTTCTTCCGAGACTTTTCCATTTTCGTAAAACGTTTTTGACGGCCCGTTCTTTTTACCTAAAGTGTAGGATTCTTCAGCAACTTTTATTTTCCCTTTAAAAAACAACCATTTCCCTTGTCTTAATTTGTTTTGGTACTTTCCCTTTGCAACAAGCTCTCCATTATCATTAAACAACTCAGCATCAGCCCACTCCCCATTTCCATCAAAAACCATTTTGGCCATCAACTTCCCATTTTCATGGTACCTTTTATGTGTGCCGGTTGGTTTATCATCTTTAAAATAAACCTCATAGGCCACTACCCCATTTGGATAGACCTTCTTCCAAAAACCTTGCTTACGGCCATTTTTGTCAATTTTATTTACATCTGCCAATTGCGCATTAATCCCCACCGTTTTTTTTACTTCTTTTCTTAATTCAGGGTGAAATTCGTAAAACTGAGGTACAGTATCGTTGTATATTTTTGCGAGATTATCATAAAGTGCTTTTGACTTCGTTCTATATTTTTCTTCACCATAATAGATACTGTCTGCGTATTTTAAAGTCGATTTTTTAAGTTCGAGCATAAAATTAGCATATTGATCTTTTGCTTTTGCTTTTGCTTTTGCTTCTTTATCTATTCGATCTATCTTGTTTGCATACTTTAAACTTTGCTTCAAAAAACTCAGTTTCTCTTTGCTTTGCGAAATTTTAAAAAGTTCAAAATTAGCTTTTGTACAATATAGTACTGGCACCAACTCGTCAGGATCTTTTTTATTGTATTTTAGTGCCTGTGCGATACATTTTTCAAATTGTTTATCATTAAATAGATTTTCCAGCTTTTGGTATTCCTTAAACTGGGCTTTAGATGCAATGGTAATAACCAGCAACAAAACTACACTTATAACTCTCATATTGTCTCCTTCCTTATAATTTTATTGAAGAATTAAGCCCAATGTCTGCTTTTGCAATCTATAACGAATAGAATTGCAAAATATTTTCAACTAGCTATAATGAAACAAATTTAAAAGAATTATCAGAACCAATGTAATTTTGTTAAAAAAACATTACATTAAGTAGGTTTTCAAGAACAAAAAAGCCCCAAAAGAGGGGCTAAAAAATTGTATATTACACTAAATAAAGAGATTCAACTACGAAAATATATTAATTTACAAATCATCGTATATTTGCAAGCCTCAATACCTATTTTTTTTGCAAATAGGTTTTATAACCTGCAATAATAAATGGTAACAAACTTGTGAATATTACTACGAAAATAATAAACTTACAGAAAATGGTACAGAAAAAAACATCAGAGGCATTACAAGCTCCTGCTGTACAACCAATTAGCGTTAAAAAAACATAATCGACAAATAACACCAGCGTTACCAAGAACATACTAAACAAAATCCTTTTTTTCATATTATATCTTTTAATACAAAGTTAAAACGAAAACCAATGCACCGTTAGTTTCGACATGTGATCATTATCACTTCTATTGTGTGACTTTAATCACACTTCACACACTGGTGTCAAGTCAAAGCTAATAACCTGCTAGAAAAACTGTTTCGATTAAAGTTTTTCATTAATTATCAATATTTTTGTTGATGTAAAACAATAAAAATGGATACATGTACCAATTGCAAAGAAATCTCTTCTGCATGCAGAAAGTTGAAGGAACAAGAGCTGAATGTAATGAGTACGAATTGTGTAGACGGTGAGATTAAAAAAGGAGATACTTTTCTAAAACAGGGGGCTTTTGCATCGCATGCCATATATCTTAGAGAGGGACTGGTGAAAGAAAGTATGGGAGGTGCCGGTATGCGAGAACAAATTTTTAAAATTCTAAAATCTCATTCGTATTTAGGGATGTCCTCATTGTTTAGCAACCAAGTAAACCAATTCTCTTATACGGCCCTTAGCAACCTTAAAGTTTGTTACATTAACAAAGGAACCCTTGAGTCGTTAATGAAAAAAAACGGTGAGTTTGCCTATGAAATAATGGTTTCGTTGTGCATGGACAACATTAAAAGAAGTAATAAGCTCTTTAACCAAAGTCAGAAAAAAATTTATGGCAGAGTAGCTGATGCCATTATTTATTTCTCCGAGTCAATTTTTGAAGCTAGCAGCTTTAAGTTGCCATTAACCCGCAAAGAAATTGCCAACTTGATTGGCACATCAAGAGAAAGTACAACCAGGGCTTTAATAAAATTTCATAATGAAAAAATAATTGAACTTAAAGGCTCCAACCTAAAAATTTTGAATGACGCCCAGCTCAAAAATATTAGCCGAACAGGATAAATGACAAATGAGGCTGTCCGGAAATTAAATCCTGGACAGCCTCATTTTATATAAGATTTATTTTTTAGTTATCTATATCAACAGTGCCATACTTACTATCAATGCTAACTTTTGCTTTTGGATTTTTACTGGTACCAACAACTCCCCAAATACTCGATTCTGTTTGATCAACTACCCGATTAATCCCCTTATTATGAGGATAATGTATGGAGCCGTAGGCAGATTCGGCCTTTAATTCGTAACCCGGATTTTCAGGAATGGCTAACGAGGCCTTGCCATAACGCAATTTAAGTTTCACTTCTTCAAAATTGGCATCCACCTCATCCACCTCAAGGTTGGCGTATTTCAAATCTGCCTCTAGCATATTGTACAGTTTGGTGATTTCAAAATCGGAATAGGCACCTGTGCAAACAAAGTTCTTAACAGCACCCACCTTAAAAGGATGATCGTATTTTGACTCTGTTACAATTGATTTACATTTTTTAATTTTTAAAGCAGAGTATTTACTGCCAATAATAAGTGCCGAAGCTGATTCAACCCCCACCTTGGCATATGCCACTTGCAGTTTTAACCAATCACACTCGCCAATATTGCAATAACCATTTGAATAGGCTACAGTAACCAGGTTGGTTGGTTTTTGGTTTCCTCTCCCCAGTTTATTAATGGTGAAATTCCCATATTTTACTGCAATATTTGCATGGCCATTAATTTCTTCAAGAAACAGATTGCCATATTTATTTGTGATATCAACGTTCAGGTACTTAGGAACTTTCACATAATAATCAATACTAAAACTTGTATTGTTTATGCCATCGTTCAAACTAGTTATTGCCGAAACTATGTTTCCCGACTCGCTAAAATCAATATCAATTTTATTAAACACTTTGGTGGCTTTTGATTCGTTAGAAGTTTTGACACTTATAACAACTCTTATATCCACAGCGTCTTCAGCCCAGTTTTTCACCTCCATATCCCCATACTTATTCATCAGTTTTAAAACCGAAGATTGATCTACTTTATATTTTTGCTTGTATTCTTTTTTCAATCCATCCTGACTAAAAACCATGTTTGAATAAAAAAACAATACCCCCAACAATAGTGTGATTAAACCTTCCTTTTTCATTTTATCCCTACCTTTCTTTTTTATATTCTAGTCTAATTATGACTTTTTCTTAACAATTTCGTTTTATTTGATAAATTACCTGTTCTAAAAACCTTATCCGGTTTTGATAATTGGTAATCATTGCATTAATTATCCGTTCATCGTTCATATTGGTTTTTAACTCTGCCTGTAAATTCCGATAGCTAATATCAAGCTGCTTTAACTCTTTATCAATCATCACCTTTTGTTCATTATCAACCTTACAATTCAGCTCATCAATCTCTGCAATTTTTTCGTCAACTCCTTCCTGATAAAACTTTTCCACTTCCTGATACCTTGGTGATACATCACTCAAACTCACTACCTCAGTTTTACCACTTAAAGTGTCATTTCTCAAAATCATATCCTTCGCAAAAAAACTAAGCATTGCTAAAAAAATAAAGCTGGCGGCTACTCCATACCAGATTTTTAAGCCCAATGGACTTTTCTTTTTTTCTAACTTTTTTAAAAATCTGGCTTCGTGCCCAAATGGCAATTCTTGATCATCAAAAGCCGATTTGTTGTTTTTAATAAAGTTTTCCAGTTTTTTCATCTTTACTACAAATTGTAGTTAAACTAAATATTTTTTAAACATTACATAAAAATCTGTAATAATAAGAACATCTAAGACATACCGTCTTCAGCAAGCAGATCCAATAACTTTTTCCTTGCCCTGACTAACTGCGAACGAGAAGTTGAAGCTGAAATGCCTACAATCTCTGCAATCTCATCATGGTCATAACCTTCTAACAAATATAGCGTCAAAACAACTCTGTAGCCATCAGGTAAAGCAAGCACCGCCTTTTTTACCTTATCTACTTTCAGGTGCAATTCCTCCTCGTCATCAATTGTATCTTCTATTGTCAATTTATGACCGAGGTTTTCAATATCTTCAAATTCAACTTTCCTTTTCCTAAGGGCATCTAAAGATGTATTTACCACTATCTTTTTTAGCCAGGCGCCAAAACTAACTGTCCCTGAATAAGTATCAATATTTTGAAAAGCTTTAAAAAAACCCTCTTGCATTGCATCCTCAGCCTCTCCACTGTCTTTAAGAATCCTAAAACTTGCATTAAACATAGCTTTAGAATATTGCTTATACAATTCAAACTGGGCTTTTTGGTCTCCTTTCTTACAAGCCTTAATCAACTTTTCATGGATATTTTTATACTTACCCTTCAATTAGTATTCTGTATTAGTGACGTTTTTTTTTTCTTCTTGCTGCATCAGTGCAACATTTTTTTTGATAAAAATAGATGGATTATAAAAGAAACCAAAAAAAAGAGCTACTTAAAAGCAGCTCTTTAAATATAAATGTGAACGAAATATTAATAACCTGAGTTCGATTAAAAATATTCACACAGT
This sequence comes from Bacteroidales bacterium, assembly GCA_050291445.1. Lineage (GTDB taxonomy): Bacteria > Bacteroidota > Bacteroidia > Bacteroidales > NBLH01 > NBLH01. The sequence goes on from JBNKJW010000287.1 coordinate 11,765, forward strand.
TTGAATTAATTTTTAGCAGAAATTGCAACAAATTTTTGAAGGACTATCGGGATAGTTCCAGAAAAATTGGTGTGATTTATGCAAAAATTAATCAAATCTAATAACCTGAGTTTGACATAAAATAATTGCACAGTTTAGGTTAATTTTTAGTAGAAATTGGCCTAAATTTTTGAAGGACTATCGGGATAGTTCAATAAAATTTGGGGCGATTTATGCGAAAATTAACTAAATCTAAAAAGAAAAGTCATAATCAT
>JBNKJW010000288.1:0-7381 GCA_050291445.1 Bacteroidales bacterium
CTTCGAGCTGAAGCTAATGAAGTAGATGATGTGCTTCTGGCTAGCCAAAGTTTCTGACGAGATTTTATTAGGTCATAAAATGTAAGTGCAAAGAAAAATAGGATGTTTTACCAAAAACCTTGCACTTTAAACTCTAAAAAAAATCATGTAAGGCGCTAGATATTAAAAGTATAAGCGTTTTTCAGCAAACCCTAAATTAGAGCACTTATCAAATCAATCTAGGAATAATGAAGCAAACTATAATGCTACTATTTGTGCTTGCTGCAACTGTAATATACACAGCAGTTTCTTGGTATGTATACAGTCGTGGGGCAAAAGCACTTGAAGGGACCAACTTTTTAAAAACCTTTAAATGGGCTTATTGGATATTGGCCGCTACATTTATTATCGGGCAGTTTTTGGAAAGAGGCAATCCCGGATTATTAGCAAGAATTATTAGCCATATTGGCTCGGTTTGGCTGGCTTTTTTTCTTTATCTTTTACTATTTGCCCTGGTTATTGATATTTTTCGGGTCTTCCAGTATTTCTTTACGCTGTTTCCCATATCTCTTACTTCAGGTGTGTTTTCTGGAAGGATGTTGTTTATCTATGGAGTTTCAATTGCTTCAATAGTTACAATTGGAGGGTATATTAACGCTCATTACCCCATTACAAAGGAAGTTGAGGTTGAAATTGATAAAAAACAATCATCAAGAGATGAACTGAAAGTTGTGTTAGCAACTGATGTGCATTTAGGAGTCATTCTGGGGAAGAACCATGCTATTAAACTGATGGAGAAGATAAATGGGCAAAGTCCTGATATTGTGATATTTGCTGGTGATTTGGTGGATCATAATCCGGTTCCGGTAGTAAAAAACAACATGGGAGCCTGTCTTGAAAAAATTAATGCTCCGCTCGGTGTTTATGCTATTACAGGTAACCATGAATTTATTGGTAAGCCCGAAATCAGCATCGATTATTTTACAAAACATGGAGTGAAATACATTCGTGACTCAATAATAACGATTGATGGTGTTATTCAGATTGCCGGGCGTGATGACAGGGAGAAGAAACAGTTTACGGGGGAAGAAAGAAAAAGTATAGATGAAGTGTTGAACAATAAGGAAGAAAATCTTCCACTAATTTTATTGGATCACCAGCCTGTTGATTATGCTAAAGCTGAAAAATACGGAGTTGACCTAATGCTTTCAGGGCATACGCATAAGGGACAACTTTGGCCATTTTCATATTTAACAAATGCCATCTATGTAAATCACTTTGGACTTAAACACATTGGGAAAAGCTGGTTTTATACATCTTCAGGATTTGGTACATGGGGACCACCTGTGAGGGTGGGTAACAGGCCCGAACTGGTGGTATTTAAAATTAAACTAAAAAGTAAATAATTTAGTTCTGAATACCAGGCGTTACATTTTTAAGCGACCGTAAAAACAGAAAAATGGTCGATCCTGTAAGTACCATAAATACAATACCAATAATGATAAAAGCCTGGTTGAGTGTGTAAGTGTCTGTTAAGTAGCCCAATAGTGGAGCCAGAATTGCAAAATTCATCCGAATTAACAAAGCCCTTAACGATAAAACTGTAGCCCGCATATCTGAAGAAGTAATCCGGTTAATGTAATCTTTCAGTACCGGAGTGGCTACTCCTCGGTTGATGTAAAATACCAGCAAAAGAAGAATGGCCCATGCAGAATTGATGAATCCAAGTGCTATAAACATGATGGTAATGACCAGCGTAAAAGTCAAAATGGTGAATTTTGGCTGTAGTCGCCGTTCAATTTTGTAGGCAAATAGTGTAGTAAAACCAACAGCCAGGTTTAGTACAGTACTGCTAAAACCAATCTCTATTTCTTTAAAGTTTAACTGGCTAAGGTATACCGGGTAGATCCATGCCATGGTCAGTGTGGCAGAACCAATAATAGCTGAGTATAAAATATTGTATCTCAGGCTTTTATTTTTTAATATGGCGTATTTTACAATGTTCCAGATATCCTTCCATCCAGCTTTAACATTTCTAGTAAAACGCGTTGGTTCTTTTAGAAGAAATGCTGCCGGAATGGCAATAAAAGCAATTCCTGTTTGAAAGAAAAAGGGGGTACGAAGACTTATTTCGGCCAGGGCACCACCAGCAAAACCTGCAATGGCCTCGCTAAAATTACCTACAGAAAAGTTACGACCTTCCAGTTTCAAATACTGGTCTTCGTTGCCATCGGCTTTAAGGCTATCGTAGAGTAGGGCCGAGTCGGCACCTGAAACAAAGCTTTGTCCGATGCCTAAAATAACCTCAGCAGCTAAAAAGGCATAAAAACCCGAAAAGAATGAATAAATGCCAAAACCCAGTGTGCCCAATATACTCCCAATAATAATGGTTTTTCGTCGGCCTAAAACATCTGCAGCGTAACCACTCGGAATTTCAAACAAAACAATGGCAATACTGTAAAAGGCTTTCAACTGGAACGATTCCTCAGCTGTAAAGCCCATGTTCTGGTAAAAAAGCATTAAAATGGGCATGGTCAGCATAAACCATTTGGCCACCTTAATGATGTATAATTTATAGATATTTCCGTGGTACTGACCCATTGTTTTTTTGAAGGGTCAAAAGTATGTAAAGATGGTTGATGGTAAAAGAAAAGTAGTTTTTTACTTATTAAAATATTCAAGTTAGTCCCCGAAAAGTAAATTCAAAGAATGGTTATATGTTTGGTGGATTGATTATATTTGATGAGAATATAAATAATAGAAGGTGGTATAGAATAAAACTAAACTTACTAATAAAAATATAATTTGAAAAGAATAATTCTATTAAAAGCATTTGTTTTGAGCATCACTTTGATTTTTGGTCAGAATATGAGAGTGTTTGATGGACAAATAGGTAATTATCCAATTAAAATGTTTCTAAATTTTAATAATTCAGAAGTGAAAGGATATTATTTCTATAAAAAATACGGGAGACCTATTTTTGTTTCTGGTGAGTTTTCTGCTAAGCAAATGATATTATCAGAAAGTGATGATATTATTGGAACTGGGGAATCTAAAATAGATGGACAGTTTATATTAAATGAAAATTATAATGGAAAATGGAAAACCCTGGATAAGGAGTTAAATGTAAATTTACATGAATTAGCTTATCAAATAAAATGGGAAAATTTTAAGCAGAAGGTGGAGTTGACTCATACCTTTGGCAATAATATAAAAAACACATTCCCCATTCAAGTTTCAATTGTAGTACCTGATTTTAAGGAAAACCAAGAATTAATGAACTTAATTCTCCCTGAAATTATGGAAGTAGAGAGAGATGATTATAGTTCAATATGGGGTTATTTCAATAAATATGTGATACAGAATTTTTCTAAATATTTAAATGATGATTTTTCTGATGAATATACTCCCTACTTTGAAATTAACATGCAAGGAATTGTTATGAGCATAACAGATAGTGTGTTAAACTATATGACAAGTGGTTCCGTATATCAAGGTGGAACACATGGATATGGTTTTGAAAACTATTATATATTCGATTTAAAACGGATGAGAAGGCTAAAGTATGATGACTTGTTTAAACCTGATGCTAAACCAATTATTGCAAAATTATTATATGAAAAGGATAGTCAACAGCATAAAATTGAGAATTTTGAAAATGGTCTTGGGAATATTTATTTAACAGATAAAGGAGTGGGTTTCTTTTTCAATCGATATCAGTTAGATTGTTACGCATGTGGGACATTCAACTATTTTCTGGAATTTTCTGAATTGAAGAGTGTCTTGAAAGAACAAAGATAGGGCACAAAATTAAAACAACTTACTAAACTCAACTAATTATGAAAAAACTAAACATCCTGTTTCTAACAATAATTACCATAACTATTGCTGCTTGCAAAGGCGACAACGCAAATGATGATCTGACAAACATTGATAGTGATTACAAACAAAAAATGCGAACTTTTGTGCAGGAGATTAGCAAATATGCTAAAAGCATTGATAATGAGTTTATTATTATTCCGCAAAACGGCCCTGAGCTGGTAACTGTTGATGGTAATGAAGATGGTGCTCCTCAAACAGAATACCTGAGTGCGATTGATGGTGTTGGAAGGGAAGACTTGTTTTATGGATTTGATAATGATAACGTTGCAACTCTTACAGCAGAAAGTGATTACATGATAGCATTTCTTGATATATGCGAACAAAATGGGGTGGAAGTGTTAACAACAGACTACTGCTGGGATCACAGTAAAATGGATGATTCTTACAGCAAAAATAATACGAAAGCCTATATTTCATTTGCAGCACAGGATAGAGAATTGAACTTAATTCCTGATTATCCTGCAACACCTTACAATGAAAACAGCAATGATATCAATACGCTGCATGATGCTAAAAATTTTCTGTACTTGCTTAATTCAGAGAATAATACGAGTAAACAGGAGTTTATTACAGCAATTAATGGGACCAATTACGATGTAATTATCATGGATTTATTTTTTAATGAATCAGGATTTACTTCAACCGAGATTAATCAGCTAAAATTGAAAAATAATGGCGGAAAACGACTAGTAATAGCTTACATGAGCATTGGTGAGGCAGAAAACTATCGCTATTATTGGAATGATTCATGGACGGTTGGTTCTCCCTCATGGATTGAAGCTGAAAATCCGGACTGGGCAGGCAATTTTAAAGTAAGATATTGGGGAAGCGAATGGCAGACCTTAGTTTATGGTAATAATGACTCTTATTTGAAGAAGATTATTGATGCAGGCTTTAATGGTGTTTACCTTGATATTATTGATGCTTTTGAATACTTTGAATAATACTTGCAATATTCTATAACTCTAAAATTAATCAATACTAAATGAAAAACTGTTTATTACTTGTAATTGCATGCGCAATTTTGGCATGCAATGGAAAAGAAAATGATGAAAATCAAAGTGATAGAACAACTGATGACTTTGTTTTAAAACAAGAATTTCAGCAATTGTTTGACTCGGTAAAACTCAACGGTGCTGTTTTAATTTATGATCTTCAAAAAGACACTTTCTATTCTAATGATTTTGAATGGTGCAAAAAGGGGCATCTTCCAGCTTCTACTTTTAAAATTGCCAATTCGATAATTGCGCTGGAAACCGGGGTTGTTGAAAATGACAGCACACTTTTAAAATGGGATGGGCAGAAAAGAGCAGTAAAAATCTGGGAACAGGATTTAATTTTTAGAGATGCATTTCATTTTTCATGTGTTCCTTGTTATCAGGAAGTTGCAAGAAAAATAGGCGTAGAAAGAATGATCGAATATTTAGATAAACTGGATTATGGTAATATGCAAGTAGACTCTTCGAATATCGATTATTTCTGGTTAGAAGGGGAGTCTGAAATCACTCAATTTCAGCAAATTGACTTTTTAAGGAGATTCTACTTATCCAAGCTACCTATTTCTGAAGGAACTGAAAAAACCATGAAACGGATGATGGTCATTGAAGAGAACAAAAATTACAAATTAACAGGCAAAACCGGCTGGTCTGATAGTAATGGAAATAATGGTTGGTTTGTGGGTTATGTCGAAACGAAGAACGGCATTTACTTTTATGCCGCCAATATTGAACCAACTGAGAACTTTGATATGGATCTATTTTCAGGTATTCGTAAAGAAATTACCATAAAAGCACTTAAGCAGATGCATATTCTATAATTGCCATTCAATAGCAATTTGCACAGGCTTTTCTTTTATTTATTTTTACGGGTTTGAAGCCTGTAATTTAAAACATTAACACTCTTATTAAAGGCTTTTATTTGGAAACTTAATTGTTCCAAAATTGAATATGAGAATAATTTTCAACCACTTAATTATAAATTAATTTTATGCAACAAACAGTAAAAACAGTCTATTTAGGAGACTTACGAACCGAAGCTACACATCTTCAATCAGGTAATAAATTGATTACTGATGCTCCTACCGATAACCATGGAAAAGGAGAGTTTTTCTCTCCAACTGACTTATTGGCTACTTCTTTGGGCTCATGTATTCTTACCATTATGGGAATAAAAGCACAGGCAAATGGTTTCAGTATTGATGGTGCAACAGTAAATACCTGGAAAATTATGAGCGAAAACCCGCGTAGGGTGGCTGAGGTAAAAATGGAATTTGATTTTAGCATGTGTAATTTGACCGATAAGGACAAAAAAATCCTTGAGCAATTAGTAAAAGTCAGTCCGGTACCACTAAGTTTGCATGATGAAACCAAACAAACAACAGCATTGAAGTTTTAATATTAGGCATTTGCCACTTGTAATTGATGCATTAAAATAGTGTATGTTTTGGTATTTAAAATTTCTCTAAAATAGTAACCAAAAACCAATAAAACATGGACATTAAAATAAACAAACAAACATTTTTAGTATGTGGCGCTACAAGTGGTTTTGGTAAAGGAACTGCAATGGCTTTAATGAATGAAGGAGCCAAAGTAATTGGTGTTGCGCGTAGTAAGGACAAGCTCGATTACATGGATGCTTCTTTTGGAAGTCAATTCGTTGCTGTTCAGGGAGATATTACCGAATCTGAAACCATAAAAAGGGTGGCGAAATTGGCAAAGGAGCATCAAATAAGCGGTGCGTTAATCAATGCCGGAGGTCCACCGGCTTTAAGTTTTGAGGAAACTCAAATAGAAAATTGGGACGATGCCTATAAAAAGCTATTGCGCTGGAAGGTTGAGATTACACAGGCACTTTTGCCAATTTTTAAAGAGAAAAAATATGGTAGATTGGTTTATATCGAAAGTTCATCAGTAAAGCAACCTATTCAAAACCTTGTGCTTAGTACCTCCTTAAGGTTAGCAGTAGTAGGTATGGTTAAAACGCTGTCTCAGGAAGTTAGCGGACAAAACATTACTTTTAACATTGTTGCCCCTGGCTCGCATGCAACCCCTGCTATTGAACGCCTGATTAAGAAGAAAAGCGAATTGGAAAATGTTTCTTACGAAAAAGCCCATGAAAATTGGGTGAAAAATATACCTGCTGGTTTTATGGGCCACCCGGATTATTTGGGATCTTTGGCAGCCTGGTTGCTTTCGCCAATGGCTGAATTTGTAACAGGGCAGGTGTATGCACTGGAAGGAGGAAATGTGAAATCTACCTTATAAAAGTAGTCTGGCCACTCAGCTAACTAATCAGCTTTTCAAATCGATAAGTTTTTTTAATGATTAGTGCTATTGTCATGCCAAGGCTAGTTTGTCAGGTGACAAAACCTGACAAGTGCAAGAAATGCCTATGCTGTTGATTCTCAGTATTCGCTTCGATACTTCGACAAGCTTGGTTACTGAGCTTGTCGAAGTACAGCAACCGAAGCTCGGGCTTTGAGCACTTCGGCAGGCTCAGTGTACCACCTGTCGAAATGCAG
>JBNKJW010000289.1:0-7319 GCA_050291445.1 Bacteroidales bacterium
GCCTATGGCTAGCATAATAATCATTTGTTTTTTGCTACTTGAAGACAAAGTTAATGCAAGGGGAAATCACTATCTTTTTAAAAACCTTTGCACTTTTTCACAACTTTTTTCCATATAAATATTTAATTTTAATAGGCTTAGGCGTTTTTCAGCGAGCTCTAATTAAAAAGGTTTTGGTATAACTTAGAGAACGAAGTGAACGTTCTCATGACCAAAAGGGAGTAATACCGAAGGATTAGCATGTTAGGGAATTTTAATTTCCGTTACATGATAACCATTCAGTATAAACCTATTTCTCAATTAACTTTAAATCCCCATTTGGTGTCAAAATATAGAGTATCTTCTTTTTTTCAGGTTGGTCAATTACCAACTTAAGCTTTAATGAATATGCGTACTGAATAACCGGTTCATTAATTATAGGATTAAATACTACATCATATTTCTTGTATGAAACTGGTTGATAATAAAATGATTGTGTTTTTTTTACTTTGTTAACACCTGTCTTTTTTTTCAAAGCTTCTAATGAGCTACTATTAAAAGCATAGTAACTTTCATATTGTTCTCCTGGGTATTTAACAAAAGTGTTTTCTGCGAATTGTTTATTGGCCGATTCAATAGCTATTCCAAGTTCTTTATAATCAGCTAATTTAGATTTTAGTATTTTTTTTGCTTCGTTTCGTAGGGTGTCATAATAAACCTGGCTATTACTATTAAAATATTCAACTTTTACCAAATCATAAATTTCGTGCTTTGCACAAACAGCAATCATTTTATCTAAAATACGACTGTTTGAATAAACAACGTGTATATTTTTCTGAAGTCTGAACCCTTTTGGGATTTCGTTGTAGGTTTTACTAAATATTTTCTTCTCCACCTCATATTCATATTCAGGTACAAAGGTTAGCATATCTACATAAAAATCTTTCTCAGGTATCCCCAATTTTAAAAATTCCAGCTTAACTCCATTTATTCTTGAATCTACCATTTGAGTCGCAATGTCGGCAGTTTGACCAAGCTGGTTAATATTAAATATCGCAACATATTTATCAGCAGGAGCATTGTAAAGAACATTGGCCTCCAAAAGGATGGTGTTTTGATTTTCAAAATAAACTGTTGGTATTTCCAAGGCTGTTTTATTTTTTGAATGAGTATTTCCTCTGGAAAACATTTTGTTGCCAGCAACTTGGGCTGAGACTATGGATACACTATAGAACAGGAGAAAGGATAAAAAGGTGAATTGTTTCATGTGTTTAGGTTTTGTTGAAAATTCAATGGTTTATTCAATATTTATCTGACCTTTAAGATATCAAATTGTTTATTAAGTTCCATACAAATTTGTTGATGTTTTTGTATGGTGTTTTTTGTGAAGTGAAAGTGGTAGGATTGCGAGTCTTTGGGTGTGGATATGTTTATTAATTACTGTTTTTGCTTTAAGATTAATTTTTTGTCGAAAAATATTGCTTATTTAGATTGAATTAAAATAATTTTTCTATCTTTGTAACATGATTTTAAATTTAGTTAATAATACATGTTGTTGTCGCGGTCTTAAACGAGTCTGTTCGGCATAGTTGTATCTATAGTATAACAATAATTTCAAAGCCTGGACAGACGTGTCCGGGCTTTTTTTATTGGATGACTGACTAAAATCATTTAAACTTTGCTTACAGCAATTAAGAAATTTATTAGGGGATATTTTAGTATCCATAACTTTTAACTTAAAAAATGAACATGAAAACATTTAACAATGTATCAGAACTAATTGGGGGAACCCCTTTAATTAAATTATCGAAAGTAGTGCAAGGGATTGATGCTGAGATATATGTAAAACTAGAGAATCAGAATCCGGGTGGTTCGGTTAAAGATCGTCTTGCGATTGCAATGATAGTAGATGGTGAGGAAAAAGGCTTAATTAATAAAGAAACAGAGATTATTGAGCCTACAAGTGGTAACACAGGGATTGGTCTGGCCATGATAAGTGCTGTAAAAGGATATAAACTAACACTTACAATGCCTGAGAGTATGAGTATAGAGCGTAGGAATATGCTAAAAGCTTATGGTGCAAACCTTGTTTTAACCCCTGCAGATAAAGGGATGAAAGGAGCTATTGCAAAGGCTGAAGAGCTGGCAGCTGAAAAACCGAATAGTTTTATTCCTTATCAGTTCAGAAACCAGGCCAATGTTGATATGCACCGAAAAACTACAGCAGTTGAGATATGGGAAGATACTGATGGCCAGATAGATGTGTTTGTTGCTGGAGTTGGTACAGGAGGTACTTTCACCGGTGTTGTTTCAAAAATCAAGGAGTTAAAACCAGGTTTGGTTGGTGTGGCCGTTGAGCCTGTTACATCACCGGTATTGTCAGGGGGTGAGCCTGGTAGCCATAAAATACAGGGTATTGGTGCTGGTTTTATTCCGGAAATTATGGATACCAGCCTAATTGATGAAGTTGTTAAAATTACAGATGATGAAGCACTGGAATTTGCAAGAAGGCTAGCAAAAGAAGAGGGTATTTTATGCGGAATTTCTGCAGGTGGAAATGTAGCAGCAACAATCCAGTTAGCTAAGCGACCTGAAAACAAAGGAAAAAAGTTTGTTACTATTATTTGCGACACAGGCGAGCGTTATTTGAGCACTGTTTTATTTAATTCGTAGATGAGTTTTACCAATTAGGGCTGTCTAAAAAGCCCTAATTGGTAACGAAGTAAAGGAATCTGTAAGATTCAGCATGTTGATTTTGAGCAGATTACTTCTTCGTTACTCATCACAATGACATTCTTTTAGTGCCATTTAGACACCCTTTCTACCTATTTATCAAAAACCTCAACAAATGGATGCAAACCAGGTAATCACCAAATCAATCCAGGAATTATCGGCCGATGAAGATCATTCTATATTTTTTACGAGTAAAAGAAATGAATCACCAATGCCAGAGATCGCTGAACTTAGTAAAGTTGTTGATCTACTAAATAAAATCCTGTTTCCGGGTTATTATGGCGAATCAACCATTAATACTGAAAACCTTAGCTATTATGTGGGTACCTACATCGACCGCTTAAAGGCAATACTGGAAGAACAAATTAAACGGGGAATATGTTTTAATTGCAATACAGCGGCCAAAACTAACGGGTCGGAGAAAGAGGCAAAAGAAAAAACGATTGGTTTTATAGCACGTCTGCCTGAAATAAAACGTTTGCTGAGAAACGATGTTGAGGCCACCTATTTGGGCGACCCTGCATCAAAAAACAGAGGCGAAGTTATCTATTGCTACCCCGGAATAAAAGCACTAACAAATTACCGGATTGCCCATGAATTAATTAAATTGGAGGTTCCGCTTATACCCAGGATAATTTCCGAAATGGCTCATTCTGCAACTGGAATAGATATTCACCCGGGAGCAGAAATAGGTGAGTTTTTTGCGATTGATCATGGTACTGGAATTGTAATTGGGGAAACCTGCCGGATTGGAAAAAACGTAAAAATATACCAGGGTGTTACTTTAGGGGCAAAAAGTTTTCCTTTAGATGAAAACGGAAATCCAATTAAAGGTATTGACCGACATCCGATTGTGAAAGATAATGTAGTAATCTATTCAGGAGCAACAGTTTTAGGCAGGGTTACAATTGGAGCCAATTCAATGATTGGTGGAAATGTGTGGTTGACACATGGGGTGCCGGCAAATTCAAAAATTGTTCAGCGAAAAGCCCGAGAAAATACATTTGTAGATGGGGCAGGTATCTGAAAAGCGATAATTTTAACCAGGAATTACTTCAAAATGTCAATTTTTTACGACTTTAAAAACGATTAATGCGCTGATATTTAGTAGTATATCTCAGTGTTATTAAAAAAGTGTTAAATAAGCCAGAAAAAATTTTTTGTAGTAAAGAAAATTGATTTATCTTTGTCATCCGAAAAGCGAGAATAGCTCAGTTGGTAGAGCACGACCTTGCCAAGGTCGGGGTCGCGGGTCCGAGTCCCGTTTCTCGCTCTTTTTTTATGCTCTTAAAATAAGATGCCCAGGTGGCGGAATTGGTAGACGCGCTGGACTTAAAATCCAGTGGCCATTGTGGCCGTGCCGGTTCGACCCCGGCCCCGGGTACTTTTTTAACCCATCTTTGATGGGTTTTTTAATTGCAGTTTTTGAAGCGAGAATAGCTCAGTTGGTAGAGCACGACCTTGCCAAGGTCGGGGTCGCGGGTCCGAGTCCCGTTTCTCGCTCTTTTTTCCCTTAAAATAAGGCCGTTCTAATGCTAAAAGTTGGTAAATAAATAGCATCCTTTTAGGCTATCCAGATTCAATTTCTAACAGCGGTTCGGTATAAAAAAAACAAATGCACTTCCATTGCATATCTTATTTCTACTTTTCTCAAACTATTAATAATTTTCTACTCCTATTGGCTCCCGATTAAGTTTCCACATCTTTTAAAACTTATATGATAAAAACTTTTATTAAATTTGAAAGCTTTACGGTGTTTAATTTATCGTTAAATGCTTGGTTGCTAGGTGAGTTTGTTTAATTAAGAACTTCCTTGCAAAAAAAATAGCTAAATGGGGTTTCATTAGGTAACAATATAGCAGTAAAAAGGTTAAATCATAAACTAAATATAACGTGAGAAAAAATATCGTTCTATTTGCAATTTTTTCTATTGTAATATATTCATTATCAGGTTGTTTTACAGCAATCACTACCACAAGTACAAATGCTAATAAAAGCAAGTCGGGGTCAACTTATAATCCTTTTATTTACAGACTGCATCCTGAGTTCTTTTTGTACAATACTGGCAGTGGTGCCAGCAGGCTATACGTAAAGTTAAACCTTGTGGAATTAATGTTCGCACCCATTGGGCCAAACAGAACTTATCAGGGGAAAGTTAAATTTGACTACTTTATCTATAAACCAGATGAATTAAGAAATGTGGTTGATAGTTCTAGCATAACCTACGAAATTAAAAAGAGAAAAGGGCAAACAAATGCCGTTACCTATATTAATGTTAACAGTAATGGATTAAAAGAATACTATTTGAGGATTAAAACAACAGATGCGCTCCGGGGTGCCTCAGTAGAAGAGTACTTATATATTAATGTGAATGAAAAAAGTTCGGGGCAGAATTTTATTGTAAACCTTAAAAAAAATAATGTGCCTTTTTTTAGAAATTATTTCAAAGGCACTCAAACCTATTCAATAAGACATAACGAGCCGCAAGACAGCCTTTTTATCAAGTATTATAGTACCGATGTGCCGCTTCCTGCGCCACCGTTTTCGTCTTTGCAGCGCTCAGCAATCAATACCATACAAGATAGTTTATGGTCGTTGGGGGGCAATGAATCATTTCTTTTTAATGAAAAAATGGAAGGACGCTATTTTTTACAAACAGATACTACTGAAACCACTGGTTTGTGTCTTTTAAACCATGGAGAGGATTATCCAACTATAAAAAGTAGCGAAGCAATGCTTTATCCTTTACAATATTTAACCAGCACTGCTGAGTTTGCCGATCTTTTAAACAGTACTAACAAAAAGTTAGCGATAGATAGGTTTTGGTTGAAGTGTGGCGGAAACCTAAACAGGGCAAGGGAACTAATCAGGATTTATTATAACCGTACACTTTATGCAAATATTTATTTTACTTCTTTTACCGAAGGTTGGAGAACAGACCGGGGAATGATTTATTTGATGTTTGGTCCACCAAAATCGGTCAGGAAGTCACCAGAAAAGGAAACCTGGATTTATTCTGACAGGTTAAATTACCGAATGCTCCAATTTGTATTCAACAGGAGCAAGAACCCATTTTCGACCAATGACTTTGTACTGGAGCGTAACCTAGATTTTAAACCTTTTTGGTTTAAGTCAGTTGAAAGTTGGCGCAGTGGAAAAGTGTATACAGTTTTTAATTAGAATTGATAAATTGTTGGTAGTTTTGCAGTTTCAAATTTAAAGGATAATATGGCAAAGGATAAAAACCTGATTTTTGGTATAAGGGCAGTACTTGAGGCAATAACTGCTGGAAAAGACATTGAAAAGTTAATGATTCAGCGAGGCCTTAATAGTACTTTGATGAAAGAACTGCATCAAAAAGTTAAGGAATACGGCATTCCTTTTCAATATTTGCCCATTGAAAGGTTTAAAAGGTGGGCCAACAAAAACCACCAGGGAGTAATGGCCATCCTTTCTGAAATTACTTATCAGAACATTGAAGATATTTTGCCAGGCATTTATGAGGCTGGAGAAGATCCATATATTTTAATCCTTGATCAGATCTCTGATGTAAGGAACTTTGGTGCTATTGCCAGAACTGCCGAATGTGCTGGTGTGCATGCTATTGTTATCCCCGAAAAAGGAAGCGCAACTATAAATGCGGATGCTATAAAAACCTCTGCCGGGGCCTTGCATAAAATACCTGTTTGTAGGGTGAAAAGTATTGCAAATTCGGTTGAAGTGCTTCAGGCAAATGGCTTAAAAATAGCTGCTGCAACAGAAAAATCATCAGATACTTACGATAAAATTGATTTTGATCAGCCCATAGCTATTATTATGGGTGCCGAGGATACCGGAGTTTCTGCACAATTATTGCGTATTGCTGATTATTTGATAGGAATTCCACTGAAAGGCACTATCTCTTCACTAAATGTATCAGTAGCCACTGGTATTATTTTATTTGAAGGGGTAAGGCAAAAATCACTTGCCAGTAATTATACTTAGCCAGTTTGAAATATTGTAAATTGAAATTTTAAAATGGCTTAGTATAATTGCTCGTGTAATTGAGTCACCACCATTATGTTTTACAAAATTATGCAAATCAGTTGGGACCAGTATCATTGTTTTACCATCATGAAGGTGGTGCCAGGTATAATCCTCAAAGCCAGCAGACTGTTTTGTCCTAAAATTCGTAGTCATTTCGTTAGCTTTAGCAATATCAGTAGCACTATCAGCACTCATTTTAATTTTCACCTTCTTTGTTTTAACACTGTCTTATAAGTAATTACATTCTATAAAATTTCGATGTTGGAATATGGTTGGATATCGACTCCTGAAATGTGTTTTTCTTCTAGTTCTGTTTTAAGTGTTTCATTTATGATTATACTTATATCAAAAGGAGTTCTAAATATATCATGATCTTCTTGAAGTACTATTTTAGTAGGCTCGTAAAACTGCGTTCTGGATTTGTTAGTTTCTAAATATTCATTATATGACTTAATAGAGAATGTACCTTTATCAGGGGCTAATATGTCAATAAAAAGTGATTGCGTAAAATCTATAATATTTGATACATCTATTATTTGCATAAAATGATAATCATACCCTCCTATTCGCAAGGGATGAAA
>JBNKJW010000290.1:0-10811 GCA_050291445.1 Bacteroidales bacterium
ATTTTTAGTGCAGAGATGGTATAATTCCGAATTTTCTATTAGATTTGATTAATTTTTGCATAAATTACACCAATTTTTCTAGAACTATCCCGATAGTCCTTCAAAAATTTGTTGCAATTTCTGCTAAAAATTAATTCAAACTGTGTGAATATTTTTAATCGAACTCAGGTTATTATGTTTTTAAAGATGACTGAAACTTTAGAACTACCTACAATACCTCTTCAAATTATCCTGGCTTTCAACATCACCCAATTTTGCAGCATTTCTCCACTCAGCACATGCCTTTTTCATTTCGCCTTCTAATTTATGTGCCTCAGCTTTTTTCTTATAAACTTCAATATTTTTTGGATCAAGATCAAGTGCCATCGAATAGTCTTTTATAGCATACTTATAGGTTTTCGTTTCCATATAAGCATTGGCCCTGCCAATATAATACTCTGGTTTTGGACCAGACTTTATAAGTCTTCCATACATGCTTATTGCACTTAAAAAGTCACCGCTTTTTGCATTGATGTCAGCATATAGCAACTGTGCCTGACTATCTGTGGGATAGTACCCTCGGTAATAGTTTATATTTTTTAGTGCTTTATCAAACTCGTTTTGCAACAGATAAGCTCCAGCCAATCCTAAATAAGCTGGCAGATACAATGAATCCACAACCAGGATTTGCTGATACTTTTCAACAGCCTTTTTTGCCCTACCCAAGCGGGTGTAACAATCGGCCATTAAGCACTGATAATCAATAACTTCACCATCTAAATCAACAGCTTTGCTTATGGTTGAAAAAGCATTTGAAAAATCCTTTTTTTGATAAAGTAACTTTGCTTTTAAATAATACCCTTTGTCACTTCTGCTATACCTCGAAACAAGTTCATCTAAACGCTCACCTGCCTCTTCAAATTTACCAGATTTAATGGCATAAATGGCATTATTCAGCAACACCTCCTTTTTCGAATACCTTTCTTTTTCCCATAATTTCTTCCATCTATCAGTTTGTGAAAGCAATTCAAATTCGGGATATTTTTTAACTAAAGGTTCAGGAAGTTTTTTTGTCGATTCCAAATATTTATCCAATTGAACAAAAACTATATCCTTATTACCAAGCCCTGCATTTGCCCTGGCTATCAAAAGCAACATATCATCATGATAGTTTTCCTTTAATTTATCCAATGCGTTTGCAGCACTTTCATAATTTTTTACCTCAAGGTTTAGCTGAGCAGATAAAAATATCGCGGCTTTATTGTTGGGATAGTTCTGCAAATATTCTGTAACATGCTGCAAAGCGTTGGTATAGTCCTTATTTTCTGCAGCTACTCTTGCTTTTAAATAACTGTTTGTTTGCGAATAAAGCCCTAATGGACAAACAAATAACAGCATAAATATCAATAGATTGAACTTCATAATTTACATCTAATATTATTTCCCGCCAGGGCTATTTCCATCCCCTGTAAATACATGTATAAACCCTGATAATGACCTTACCTCAATGCCAAACAACCGGTATTCCCAAACATCGCAAACATAATAATAAACACCACTTGGAACTATTTGTTTGGTCATCATATTTCGTCCATCCCAATTAATATCAGGATCCTCAGTTTCAAAAATTAATCCCCCCCAACGGCTATAAATTTTCATCTCAACACGCTCAACAGCCTGGTATGGATAAGGTTTAAATATATCGTTTACCCCGTCGTTATTAGGTGTAAATGTGTTTGGCAACCTGTAATAAGAACAATTATCTGCACAAATACTCATATTCCTGTTGCTTTCGTTATTAAACGAATCCACAGCAGTAACTACATAACATCCAGCCAGAGCACTGCCCGGGTAATGAATATACGTTGTGTCTTCCGGGTTATCTACCTGATCAATCAGCTCAAATTCTCCATTTGGATCAGCAGTAAAGTAGATATTGTAACTTAGTACATCATTAGCACACGAATTATTAGGGTTAGTCCATACCAATTCGTTCCTCAGGCTATCGCAGTTATTAGTTACTGAAAGCACTGGAGGACAAGAAGGAAATGTATCAATTGGGATAGCACATGCTTCCTGTGAATAATTAATCAAGGTGCCAGGAATATCATCAATACCATATTTGCCCAAACTTTTTACCTTATAACAGTAGGTAAGCCCATTAGTCAAGCCTTTATCTATAAATGTTTTTGAGTTGGTATAAGCGATGGTATCGAAGTCAGTTTCCGGTAAAGTTCTTCTATAAATAACATACTGGTAATTTTCCCAGGGCACATTTTCACCAAGCTCCAACTTCATTTCATTATCACCTGGTGTTAAGTTTAAAAATAAACTGGCTGCTTTTCCTGGCACACCAATGATATTCCATTTACTTGCTGAAGCATCATAATTATAAAGCCCCATCTTATAAATACGTGGTTGTTCCAACGTATTATAATTTGTATCTACATATGCAGTATTATGGAGCCCATTAATTTCAACAGGATCCGTAAAATTAGTACCATATAAATCATTCGAACGGAAAAGCTTGTATTGATAAGGCCCTGGATTTGCAACTGAATCAAAATCAAGTGGTTCCGTCCACTCAACATGAATGGCGCCATTTACCTGGTCAGTTGTTGAAACACTGGCTTTTATCATTATTGGCACACCACGACTTAGTTCAGAACAGACTTCCGCTGATGCATAACTTTCAGCACCATCAGGATAATAGGCAACAATCATGTAACAATATTCGAATCCCTGCACCAAGCCTTCTCCATTATCATTATCTATATATTCAGCATTATCTGCTCCCTGAACAGAACCGATGTAAGTATATTCGGTATAATCAGGTACACCTAATTCGCATTCTTGGGGTGTAAAATAAGCCCTGCGATTTCTTCTGTATATCTTATAACCAGCAACCTGGGTACATCTCGAAGGATCCCATTTTACAAAAATAGAGTTATTAGTTGCCTCTAGTTGTACATTTTCAGGTGCCGGCCCAACCACATGAATGTTTACGTTTTCATAATCAACCAAAACTTGGTCAGGATTATTATCCTCGGCCTTGAATATTACCAAATAAGGTTGTTTTCTAACATGCGAACAATCTGTTTCCCACTTAAAGTTACCAACAGCAGTTCCATAAGCTGTATCCTGGTCAAAACTTGCGGGCCCTGAAGCCATTTGATAAACTCCTCCTGTAGATGAAAGTATCACCCTTTCTGCCGGATCATCATTGGCAGTAACCGAGAACTCTAAAACGGAATCAGCCTCAACACAAAAATCATCAATATCTTCAATTACAGGTGGCATATTATCCGTTTCAACCACCTCAACTTGCATATCCCTTATAATACTACCAATTTTCACCCCATTTCGCCATTCTTCAATTTCGGTGGCAAAATTATAAATCCCCAATACCTCAGGGAAGTTCCAGATTAAATCACCAGATATTGGATCAACTTTTAGCTCAATAGAAGCCTCTGGTAAACTGTAATCAGCAATGGGCTCCCCGTTATCCCCTAAACAAACCGCAATTTTGTACGAGAGGCTATCACCATCAGGATCATATGCATTTGGATTGTGTACAAATATTTGTCCGCGCGCAGCTTTATCAATAGGGGCATTCAACATTATCGGGGTATTATTGGCACCCAGGTTTGGATTAATTTGTAGTATTGTTTTAACCGCAAAACGGATATTTACCGAATTGGGAATGTTCCGAACCCCTTCGTTACGGTTGGGATCTTCCATCATAATCACATAAGTACCAGCGCCAGGATAAGTATGAGTAACAACATACCTGTTTCTAAAATAGGTTTCATCAGCTAGCTTAATCTGCTGATTTCTTTGCACTGTTGCAAAAGTGCCATCTCCAAACTGAATATCTAGCTCAGGCCTATCGGCTGGCGCACCTACAAGCGTATAGGTTATTAATGTAATACGGTAAGAATAAGTACCTACTTGTTCATAGGTAATCTCCCCTGCCCTGTTATGAGTGGCATACACCTGATAATCAACCAATTGAAACATAATCAGTGTTATCAATATGCCTATTATTTTAATTCTATGCATTAGTTAAAACCTAATTTCGTGTTTTGTTTGCTTTACGTTAAATTGAACTGCTTTTTGCTCTTCTTTAAAAACAAATATTAGTAAATTTCTTTGATCCTGATAAAGATCCATCATCAAAGTATTTTGAATGTTAAAAATATCACTTTTCACCTTACAACTGAAATCATAATAAAGCCACATGGCCTTTTCTTTTACCTCGTGCCGTGTAAGTTTTAATGTCGACTTGGTTCTGTCTTTTCCATCAACTATCAGTTTAAAATGTTCAAGAATATATTGATTGATCGTCTTTGGGTACTTTTTCTCCCATCTTCCTTCAAGCAATTTTAAATCCTGTCCATATTTTTCTTTTAAAACCAAGTCAAAATCATCAACAAAAAGCTTAAACAATATCCTGAATTTTTTATCCTTTTCAAAATACTCAATTGTTGCAAACGAAATATGTACAGGGTGCAAAACCTGTTGCTTAATTATAGACGTATCTTTGAAGGTATTTGTTGCGCCCAAATTTGCATTAACAGCAAAGCACAATAGAATACTAATAAAAATCCCCCACTTTTTCATTTCAGTGACCAATATTTTTCATAACAAAGTTACAAAATAAAATTATGATAAACCGTCTCTTATTCTTGATAACAAAATTAGCCAATTTTAATCACCTAAACTAAGAGAGAATTGCCTTTTATATCATCTTTTTTATTAACATATTTGTTGGCCAAATAAATAATAAAATTCATGTCAGTTTTCGGAATTTATCTTCAGCTGGGATTTCAGCATATAATTGATTTAGCGGGTTATGATCACATTTTGTTCATTGTAACATTGTGCGCTGTTTACCAAATTAAGGAGTGGAAGCGAGTTTTGGTACTGGTAACTGCCTTTACCATAGGACACTCAATAACTCTGGCACTGGCATCACTCAACCTTATAAAAGCAAATGCTGGCCTGGTTGAATTTTTAATCCCTCTAACTATTTTTATAACTGCTATAGCAAATATTGCCAGTAAACAGGTTGAATATTCAAGCAAACTACACAGGTTTAAGTATTTAACTGCAATGGTTTTTGGATTGATACATGGTTTGGGCTTTTCAAACTACTTAAAAAGCCTGTTGGGCAACGAGGAAAGTATTGTGAAACCACTTTTTGCTTTTAACCTGGGACTCGAAATTGGTCAAATTATTATTGTTACAGCAATTTTATTATTTGCATCACTCTTTATTGGGTATTTTAAGTCTGCAAAGCGAGAATGGACACTTGTTTTATCAGGTGCGGGATTTGGAATCTCACTTATTTTGATGATAGAAAGACTTGGGGGACTTTTCTAAAACAGTAACTCATCGATTAAATTATTTTGAGGTACGGTTGTTACAATTAATTAAACTGGTCAATAATCCTCTCTTTTAAAACACTCACAATATGCTCACTATCAACACTTTTACCAAACTCCTTCTTCAATGAAGTCACCCCCCTGTCAATAAAGCCACAAGGGTTCATTAGGCTAAAATAGCTTAAATCTGTATTAATATTCAAAGCAATGCCATGCATTGTCACCCTTCGGCTGCTCCTGATACCAATGGCACATATTTTCCTGCTTTTTTGTTTGTCGTCTGCATCTAGCCAAATACCAGCTGCGCCCTCAAGCCGCGAAGACTTTATCGAAAACTCTTCCAAAGTATGAATGACTGCTTCTTCTAATCTGAAAACAAATTCCCTTGTATTAATTTTAAACTCATCCAAATCAAAAATAGGATACACCACCTGCTGCCCAGGACCGTGATAAGTAATGTCCCCACCCCTATCAATATGAAATAACTCTATTCCTTTTTCCTCTAATAATTGCCTATTAATCAACAAGTTATTATCATCACCATTTCGACCAATAGTAAAAACATGTGGGTGATTAACAAACAATAAATGATGTTTCTTGTTTTTAATTTCAGCCTTTTTGTTTTCCAAAAGTTGGTTAAATAATTCAAGCTGATAATCCCAGGCCTTTTTATAAGGAACCAGACCTAGGTTTTGATAGTTTATATTGTTCATTTTCTGGTTGCTGGAAGCTGGTTACTGGTTACTAGAAACTAGTGTTAAGTCAAATTTGATATTTCTGGTAATTAGCCAGGTGACAACACCTGGCTGGTGCACTTGTCAGGTGTTGCCACCTGACAAATCAGCCTTGACATGACACTAGCTACCAGAAACCAGTAACAAATTTCTAAGTTCTATTTAACATGTTTTTCGGCATGATAGGATGATCGGACAAGTGGCCCACTCTCAACAAATCTAAAGCCCATTTCCAATCCAATTTTTTCATAGTTGGCAAACACCTCAGGTTTAATGTACTCAATTACCTCCAGGTTCTTTCTTGTAGGTTGCAAATACTGGCCAATGGTCATCACTTCACAGCCAACAGAGCGCAAATCTTTCATGGTTTCAACCACTTCCTCAGGTGTTTCGCCAATCCCAAGCATAACACCGGATTTTGAACGAATACCAGATTTTGAAATGTATTCAATTACCTTTAAACTAACATCGTATTTAGCCCTGCTCCTAACTTTTGGGGTCAACCTTTGTACAGTTTCCATATTGTGCGAAATCACATCTGGTTTGGCATCAATCACCTGCTGCACCAAATCTGTATCTCCCTGAAAATCAGGAATTAGCACCTCTATTGTGGTTCCTGGGTTAAGCGCTTTTACCTGCCTGATAGATTCAGCCCAGATTCCAGCCCCTAAATCCTCCAGGTCATCCCTGTCGACAGAGGTTACTACACAATGTTTTAATTTCAATAATTGAATTGATTCAGCCAGTTTTCGTGGCTCTTCCGAATCTACGGCACTTGGTTTTCCGGTTTTTACTGCACAAAATTTACAGGCACGGGTACATACATCGCCTAAAATCATAAATGTTGCGGTACCTGCATCCCAGCATTCCCCCATGTTTGGGCAATCACCACTAGTACATATTGTATGAAGTTTATGTTCCCTAATAATGCTTTTTACCTCAGAAAAACTACTGCTCATTGGAAGACGGATTTTTAGCCAGTCCGGCTTTCGTCTTGTGTTTATCTTTTTTTCCATTCTTATTAAATTTGAGTATTGAGATTTTAGATATGAAAAACAACAACTCATATCTTCCTCAAAAATTGACTGCAAAAATAGTATTGCAAATCGATTATCCAATATTGATTATCTATATCTTATTTAGAAATTATGCTTTAAGTGCAGGTTCTTTTTTCAGAAAACTCAGAATGCCTAGGCGATAAGAATCTACCCCAAAGCCACTTATGCTACCCACACAATAAGGAGCAATGCGCGAAACATGCCTGAATTCTTCTCGTTTAAAAATATTTGAGATGTGTACCTCCACAACTGGTATGCTAATAGCTGAAATAGCATCAGCAATGGCAATGGAAGTGTGTGTATAAGCCGCCGCATTTAAAACAATCCCGAAATATTTTCCATCAGCATCGTGCAACTTTTCAATAATTGCCCCTTCGTAATTCGATTGATAATAATCCAGTTCAATTTCTGGAAATTCGTCTTTTAATTGAGCAAAATAACTCCCAAAGCTATTGTTTCCATAAATTGTGGGTTCTCGTTTTCCAAGTAAATTTAAGTTGGGTCCGTTTATAATTAATAATTTCATAATATTATCTGCAATTTATTATTTTATTTGCAAATTTACATATTATTTGAGTTCTTCAACAGGTATTTATTGCTGAAGAAATTTAGCTATATATTTGCCATTGGCTAACATGTTTATTTTTATGCATCTGCAAAACGAATTAAACGATTTTATATCTTATCTGCAAATTGAAAAATCCTTATCAGATAATTCGGTGAAGGCCTATACTGCCGATATTGAAAAGCTGCTCAACTTTCTTGAAAGTTTTTATAATTCCGCGCCCCTTAAATCAATACAACTATCTCATTTAAAGAAATTTATAGAGTATTTGAATCAATTTGGCATTGCACCGCGCTCACAAGCACGAATTATTTCGGGTGTCCGAGCATTTTTTAAGTTTTTAGTATTGGAAAATTATATTGAAAACAATCCTGCAATATTGCTCGAACTGCCTATGATTGGAAAAAAATTGCCTGTGTTTTTAAGCGTTGAAGAAATTGATCAACTACAGGCAACAATTGACCTTAGTAAAGATGAAGGGCACAGAAATAAGGCCATAATTGAAACACTTTATAGCTGTGGGTTGCGGGTATCGGAGCTAATAAACCTAAAATTAACAGATTTGTACTTTGATTTAGGTTTTATAAAGGTATTAGGAAAAGGAAACAAGGAGCGGTTAGTGCCAATTAGTAACTTGGCCATTAAAGAAATCAGCATTTATCAGGATAAATACCGAAACAAACTAAACATCCATCCGCAGAGTGAAAACATCCTTTTTTTAAACCGCCGCGGAAAAAAACTTACCCGCGAAATGATATTTACCATTGTTAAAACACTGGCAAATAAATCTAATCTAAATAAGAACATTAGCCCGCATACATTTAGGCATTCTTTTGCAACGCACCTGGTCGATGGTGGAGCAGATTTAAGAGCAGTTCAGGAAATGCTTGGACATGAGTCAATTATCACTACAGAAATATACACCCATCTATCAAAAGACTATTTAAAACAAACTATTACCGATTTTCACCCTCGATCAATAAAATAAAGTCGTTTTTTTTTAAAGAATCCACATATCAAAATAACCCCATAAGTTAAAATTATTTAAAAACTCAATATTTCGATTACTTTTCGATGTTTGGCAAGGATTTCTTAACAAATTTTCACTGATTTTATACTACATTTGTAAGATTATTAACTTTAAAAAGAGATTTATAATGGCTAATATCGATTTAAGTAGCTATGGTATTGAAGACGTAAAAGAAATATTGCACAATATTTCTTACGAAGAACTGTATAAACTGGAAACCGATCCTTCGTTAGAAGGCTATGAAAAAGGTATTAAAACAGAACTTGACACCATCAATGTAATGACTGGTATTTTCACAGGTCGTTCTCCTAAAGACAAGTACATTGTTAAGGATGACGTTTCTAAAGATACCATGTGGTGGACAAGTCCTGAATCACCAAATGATAACAAACCGATTACTCAAGATGTCTGGAATGACTTAAAATCAACCACAACTAAGCAATTATCAGGAAAAAGGCTTTTTGTGATGGATACTTTTTGTGGAGCTAACGAAGATTCTCGTCTAAAAGTTCGTTTCATTATGGAAGTAGCCTGGCAGGCACACTTTGTTAAAAACATGTTTATTCGCCCAACTGAAGAAGAATTGGCCAACTAT
Source organism: Bacteroidales bacterium (assembly GCA_050291445.1). Classification (GTDB taxonomy): domain Bacteria; phylum Bacteroidota; class Bacteroidia; order Bacteroidales; family NBLH01; genus NBLH01. Next base: position 9,349 of record JBNKJW010000290.1, read on the forward strand.
GGTGAGCCTGATTTTGTTGTAATGAATGGTTCTAAAACAACAAATCAAAAATGGAAAGAGCACGGATTAAACTCTGAGGTTTACACTGTGTTTAATATGACTGAAAAAATGCAGGTTATTGGTGGTTCTTGGTACGGTGGCGAAATGAAAAAAGGTATGTTTGCCATGATGAACTACTACTTACCACTAAAAGGAATGGCTTCAATGCACTGCTCTGCTAACGTTGGCAAAGCTGGTGATGTTGCTATTTTCTTTGGCCTTTCAGGTACTGGTAAAACCACTCTTTCCACTGATTCTAGCCGTCAATTAATTGGTGATGATGAGCACGGATGGGATGATGATGGTATCTTCAACTTTGAAGGTGGTTGCTACGCAAAAACTATCAACCTTGACAAAGAAGCTGAGCCAGAAATTTTTGGTGCTATTAAAAGAAACGCTCTTTTAGAAAATGTAACTGTTGATGAAAACGGAAAAATTGATTTCACAGATGGTTCTGTAACACAAAACACACGTGTTTCATACCCAATCAATCACATCGAAAACATTGCAGTTCCTTCAAAAGCAGGACATGCTAAAAAAGTAATTTTCCTTTCGGCAGATGCTTTTGGTGTATTACCTCCGGTATCTAAATTAACTCCTGATCAAACTAAATATCACTTTTTATCAGGTTTTACTGCTAAATTAGCAGGTACTGAGCGTGGTGTTACTGCTCCTCAGCCTACTTTCTCAGCTTGCTTTGGTGCTGCTTTCTTAACTCTTCACCCAACTAAATATGGACAAGAATTGGTTAAGAAAATGGAACAACACGGAGCCGAAGCCTATTTGGTAAATACTGGATGGAACGGAACAGGAAAACGAATCTCTATTAAAGATACTCGTGGAATTATCAACGCAATTTTAGATGGTTCTATTGAAAAAGCAGAATCTAAAGTAGTTCCTGTGTTCAACTTAGAAGTTCCAACTGCACTTCCAGGTGTTGATTCTGGTATTCTTGACCCACGCGATACCTACGAAAATGTTGCTGACTGGGATAAGAAAGCAAAAGAACTAGGTGAAATGTTCATCAAGAACTTTGAAAAATATACTGATAACGAAGAAGGTAAAGCTTTAGTAAAAGCAGGACCTCAACTATAAGATCTTACATTTTAGTTAATAGAAAAAGCCTCATTTCCTGGGGCTTTTTTATTTTTTTGCAGTTCAAAGCATTTAGTTTATATTTGCTATTATAAAATATACACCAATGCCGTCACTCGATCAAAATACGCTTGTTTACGTTGCCACAAGCGTCACTTTTCTTGCTGCGGTCCTTTTAATTTATTTAAAATCAGTTTCAACTCAGATAAAAGGCCCCAAATGGTGGTCGCTGGGTAATTTTTTAATTGGCCTCGGAATTTTATTGTTTCCTTTTAATCACTACCTGGGCAAATACCTTACTTTTGTAATAGGCGGAACAAGTGTAATAC
>JBNKJW010000291.1:0-8269 GCA_050291445.1 Bacteroidales bacterium
AAAACTGTCATTATTTATATAAGGAGCTAATGCATTTTCTTTTAAACTTTTTGTGTATTTTTCAAACAGGTTCTTAAACTGCTCAGTTTCTTTCAGCGTCTTTCCCTGTACATTTATTTCTATGGATAAAGTTTTAGTAACATACTCATTTTGAATCCCTTCCCTAAAAGAATCGCGCATTTTTTTGGTACTGGTAGCGCCTAAAAATATGGCCTCAAAGCTTTTAAACAAATCTTCAGTTATCTTAATCTTATCTTTTGTATAGGGCGATTCCACCTTTGTTCCAAACTCAAAATTAACGCAATACAAATAGTTCATAATATCGCGGGAAATTTGCTTTTCGTTAAAAAAGTAAATGGATTCCCTAATTTCCTGCAACACATTGTAATCGTATTGATTTACCAGTGAGTCAATAAAACCATCAGGTAACCAGTTTTTAACCTCTGCATGTTTAACATAAAACTTTTGCACATCATCCATTCTAATCAATTTATCTTCTTCAAGATACTTGTTTAAAAAGTTATTCAACAAATACAACGATTGTCTGCCTGAAATCCCTGTTTTCCCCTCCTGTTTTGAAGCACTAAAAATTTCCCTTCTGGTTTCGCTGTTCAGTGCTTTTTCATCTTCTTCACTAATCCAGTCAGGAATGCTATCAGCATACAACTCCATTTTCAAAATTAAAAAGTCCTGATCGGTATATTTTTCATATTTTGTATGAAGTTTTAGCCAGTTTTTAATGGCTAATGACTCTCTTTTTAACCTACTTGCAATAATTATTTTGGCAACATTCTCGAGTACCCGCGGAAGGAACTTTTTCTCGACCGATACACCAAACTTATTTTTATAAATAAGCACTTCTGTCTTATAATCAAGAACATAAGGAACAGAAACTGTAATCACCCTATCGCGGAATGAAGGCACTTTTTCATAGTGTTGTTTATCAGCCGGGTTGATTAACCCCACAAACAAGGTCTTGATTTGCTCTTCGATATAGTCCACTTTATGCACACCATCACTTATAATTCCGTGCAAACTCATCAAGCGCTTAATGTTGTTTTCTTTAATGTCCATCAAGGCATAAACTCCGTTATTGGTTTTTGCCAGGTAGGAAAAGATGTAAGCAACTGTATCAGTTTTTAATAAATCGTTGAGCATATTTTGTAAGTGTTGGTGCTCCACAGGCTTGTCAATTATTGGATCACCCGGGTTAAAAACACTAATACCTTCACCAAACTGTCTGCTAAATTTTACTTTACGGGCATTAATCATATTCAGGATTTCCAATGGCTCGCCAATTTGATCAATCAACACTTCATAAATAGAATTACAAATACCACAAGGGATGTCTTTCAAAATCCATTCATATTCTTTATTGTTAAACAATTTATATTTGAATTCCTCATCCTGAATGAGTTCATCTAAAAACTGTCTGCGGTAGGATTTAGGTATTTGCAGCACAGGATGATCATGACTTGGACACGAAAACTCAAGGTATTTTTTAGGCAGCTTGTCAGCTTCAGTTTGAGTTGATAGCATACGATCCACTAAATCTGCATCACCCGTTTCAAGGGCAATTTTTTGCAATTCGCGCTCAAAGCGTCTGAACCCACCAAGGCGTTCTATATCCAGGCGCCAATGGGTTTCATACATACTTCCTTCCTGTAATTGGGTATATGCCTCCAGTTTGCGAAGTAATATATTCAAAAATGTACTTTTCCCGCTCCCGGGAGGCCCCTCAAACAAAAATATTCGGTTGTTTTGCGAAGCCTGTTTAATGTCTACAGCCAGTTTCATAAATCGGTTGGTAAACAACCTGTCAGGAAAGAATGGATCATCACAATCTTTTTCAAAAAGGTTGGAAAAATCGTAATTAATAAACCCCACCGATTCATTTTCTTTACTTTTTCCATCCTCTACTCTATTTACATAATGCTGAACCATGTCATAAAAAAGCTGAAACACATTGCGGAAAGCATGATCGGGTTTTCGCGAAGCAAGGTTTAAAAACCCATTAAAAGACATCGGAAGTCTTCGCTCTTCATCTTTTAACGACTTACTTAGCCGAATTAAAGCTTCAAGCCTTTCCCCCTTTCTTTCGAGTTCTTCAATTAATTTATGTAATTCGCTTCTATAGGTCATTTAAAATGTTAGAAATTAGAACTTAGACATTAGAAATTGGCCTTGGGTCATTTTGTCCATTCCTCCTTTACTCAACCTTTATTCCTTTGTCTTTAAACTTTTATCTTGTTTCCTGTAACTGGTTTCTATCAAAAGTCACAGTCAGGTTTACCAATACTGACAGGTCTAATGGCTTTTTATAACTGCTTCTTCTCCATCTTCTTGTCTTTTACCGTATATAAAACTTTTTTGTAATCAAATTCATTTTTGCCACCAACACTTTTCTGGAAAATTTCGGTTGTTTCCAGTTGCACCTGATTACCCCATAAATACTCTATTCCAATCATTGTGTCAGGAATAAAATCTTTCACTAGTTGTTTATTTTCAAATTTATGCACCAAGTAAAGATTTGTTTCATTACTTTTTTCCAAATCAACGTGTATTGATGGAGGATGGTACAATGAATCAATTAGCATATTTTTATAATCAACTGATTTTCTGCTCTTTACATAATACTCATAGGTTCTTCGCTGTTGATTTAATCGTTTTCCAACAACAAACAAATTGTAATCGGTTACAAAATCCTGATCAACAAAGGTGTTCAGAAAACTAAAATCGGAAAAGTTTTTACGTATTTTGAAAATAAATTCTTCACCCTTCCCCAGGTTTTTATTGTACTCCTTTCGCTTTGCAATATTACTTTCAAATTGAAAATTATAATTCAGTCGCCCCTTGTCTGCCATTTTATGGATGTATTGAAACAATCTTAACCCAATAGCATACGGATTTAGGCCTACCCTACTTACCGAAGTCACAGCCGCATTAATTTTAGCATACGATACTTCATGACCTTTTATTCGGTCGTCTCTTCTAAAAAGCTCATCGTGCCAGTAGCTTGCCCAACCTTCATTAATCGTTTTTGTTCTTATCTGTGGAGCAAAATAAAGCGCAGTATTTCTTACAATATTAGCCACCGATTTCATCCAAAGGTTTTTTTCCTTGTTTAAAAATGTTGAATGTTTTATAATATATTCCATTACATCCACACAATCATCAGCAGGCTTGGAAATTTTCCTTTCATATTGCTTCTCAAACTCTGGGTATTTGTCCCTTATTTCATTTATAAATAACGCTTCGCCAAGATCCGGGTTCCTTGCAATGTATTCGTTGTACCTGTTTATTTCGTTAAAAACAAAATGCTCAGGTTTTTTCAATTCTTCCTGCAAAAAAATATCAAAATAATAATTGGTAATGTCAATCGGCTCGGTATTTAAATTATGCTCTTTTTGAGCAAGTATATTAAAATAACCAACCAAATTGTTTATTCCTCTGGCAAACTCAATCACATAATCCACCCAACGGCCCTTTTCTGCCCTCAGATTTTCTATAAGTCGTTTGTCAGCCAGCGCCTGACCTGCAAAATCATCATCCCAGGTATTTTTAAATAAAATGTTGTTTTGAAAAAAATCGATGTGGGCAATTACATGATAAAAAATCATAATGTTAAGCCAGTCTGGGTTATTATCATTGTAAAACGAAATGGCTGGCCGCGTATTGATAACAGTTTCATAAGGGTTATGAGGATACAATTTATATTTCCCTTTTTCCTTTAAAATCTCCACATCGTGCACCCAATAATCATACATGGTAGGAATCATGCCTTTTGGCGACAACTCAATCATGTCTTTGTTGGTGACAATATATTCAAGTGTCTCATTATCAAATACAAGCCCGGCATCTCTTGCCCTGACTTTGCATTCTTCCATAATGCGTTTTGTATGTTGGCTTATTAATTCCAAGTTTCAGCTACGTTATAATCATTTTTTACTAAATCACTTCATTATTTGCAATTTGCAACTTTACTAGGCGTATACTGGTATATTTGTGTATTTGTATACTAAATTGGAAATGTGCAAATAAATCAATACACTAATTCCCAATACACCAATTTCAAATTTCTAACTCACCAGCTTCCTAATCCCCTGAATAATTCTGTCTTCTGTACCTTCGTTTGAATCCATGGCATCCATCTTCAATAAATCAGATTTCACATTCAATAAATCAGAATTGTTAATATACTGTTCTACAGTCGTTTCCCGCCCTGATGACCAATTATTTCGTGCTACCGTAATACCTACCCTGTTTGAATAACCAAGCATTGTTTTTAAAGCAGGTAGCATTTGTTCTCCTTTTGAATCCCAATCATCGCCATCGGTACCATAAAAAACGTAAATATTGTAATCTTTCTCCAACTGCTCTTTTTCAACAATTTCATTCACCAATTCAAATGCGGGTGCAACCTGTGTTCCTCCTGCAACCTGCAGGGTGTAATATTTTTGAAAATCTTCAACCTCTTTTGCTTCTGTATCGTGCAAAATAAATCGGCTCAAAACATTGTTTTTGTATTGGTACATTAACCAACTGAAAATCAGCAGGTGTTGTGTAGTAACAATCTCTGATGGTTTCCCCTGCATAGAACCAGAATAATCACGCACAAAAAATACAATGGCCTGTGATTCGTAGGCTTTCTCTTTTGAAAGGATCCGGTATACCTGATCTTTTGGATTAATGACCAAATCTTCAGGATTAAATGTTTCTCCTTCATTTATTTTACCCAACAAAATATTTGTTTGAATAACCTTTCTAATCGTTGCTTTCTTATCCAGAATTTGTCCAAAACCTCGATTTTTGTCAGTTAACTCATATTGATATTTGGTCACAGACCGCTTTTTACCTTTATCTTTTAGGTTAGGTAATTGAAATTCTTCGGTCAGCACTTTCCCTAAATCAAATGCATCTGTTCCAATATCATGCTCGGCTCCTTGTCCCTGACCAGCTCCTTCTCCTTCACCTTCTTCCGGTTCAGCCTGTTGTTCTCCAATTACTTCGCCTTCTTCGCCATCGCCGCTTCCACCTGTTTGGTCTTCATCCTGATCCTCACTTATTGAATCATCGTGATAGAATTTTGGCTCAGTGGTTGAGGGTACTACAACTACCCTGGTTCCGCCATTTCCGCCCGGACGCATAAATTTCCCCAGCAATATTCGCCTTTTAAAGCCATCCTTTTCTCGCATGCTATCGCGTTTCAGCAGCTCTTCAAGGGTTTGAAGGCCTAATACCGGGTTTTCAGGTGGTGGCCGAAATTCCTGCAAAAAAATAGCATCTCCTGGTTCGTAAATATCATGAAGTTTTGATTTGCTTCGGTTAACTTCCTGAGACTGAGTATTGTTTTCAACTAACTTAAGCTCATGGTGGATCATTGCTCTATGCTCATCAGATATTTCCTGAGACAAATAAGACTGTACTATTTTTCTTAGGCGTTTTAGCATGAAATTTCTTAACCTTTTATGTTAATCCCCAGATGAACATGATGATCACAGATTTTCCTCAACTTTCACTTTACTGCTTTGTCCTGCCAGGTGCAACATTCCAGCTTAAATAAACCACTTTGCCGGCAGGTTCTTTTGTACTTTTCTACACCCCGGGCTGAAGCCCGCGGCTATTTATGTTTATCCCCTTCAGGTATATTTTCTTTTATTGATTACCCGAAAAATTTAAACAATTCCATTCTCCAAGGCAATTGCAATCAACCTTTTCAAGTCTTTACTTTCTAATCTACTAATTTCTAAGTTCCAATATACAAATACACTAATTTCTGAATTTAATTCGCATCCTCCTGTGTACAGAAATATTCAATTGTTTTCATAGCGCAAGTACTGCAATAACCCAATTTTTTGGTCATGGTCTGAATCATTCTGTTGAATAATTTCTGGTTTTCCTCATTTGTTCGGTTCGAAAGTGCCCCAACCAAACTACCAGCGCCTGCTACATCAGATTTTAACCTCACATCCGTTACTGCTTTCACTAACTCATTGTTATCCATAAAGTTGTAACCAGGATCCTGTACCATTTTTTGCCCATATATTTTAGAGATGGTCGTTCTAAAGCTTTGCTTTTGCTCCTGGTTTTTCAGTCCAAGCCTCGATTCTACACTATTTATAAATGTTTCGTCTATTTTTATAGGTATCAATTTATTAGTTTGCGGATCCCTGTATGTCCAAATCTTATCAGGGCCTAAATTCTTAGCATCAACACCAATAATCATGTTTACATAGTTTAGTACATCTTTCTCAATCGCATCTGGTTCGTCCATGTAGGCGTTAAAAATGGTTGTCATCACTTGTTTTCGGTACAAACCTTTCGCAATTTTAAGATCTTTCAGATATTTTTCGCGATCAGAAGAATCATGCACATAATCCAAAATAACACTTTCTAAAGCTAAAAAGATATCTCCTGCATACATGCACTTACCTTCCTGTGTTTCAGAACGTTCCAGAAGAATCTGAATCGACCTACCTAAATTCCTATGCCCCAACCCTTTCTGACCAAATCGTTTAGTAATATCAGGATCAATATTTAATTCGTTTATTACTTCTGTCAGCGTTTTAATGCTCTTCTCTCCTGCTACTTCACCAGCGGAAAGTTTCATCATTTCTATCGGGGTTAATTTATCAGAATAGGGCATTCTTGATAAAGTAACAGCAGCAGAAACAGCGTAATTGAGATTAGGATCGATGTGCAGCTTTTCGCTTGAAAAGGTTGTTTTTTCTCTGCTACCAATTGCATAGTGCGTAAGTTCTTGTTGCAATCGATAATTTGTATTGTGTGCCATATAAGTAACGCGGCAACGGTCAATAATGGGGGCTTCTTCTTTTTCTTCAAGAAACCTGGCAAACTCCGAATTATTACTGGTTGCAATAATCAACGTATCAATAGGCCATTTAAAGCCTTCCATTTCAATGGTTCTGTTTTGTATTACACCAAGGTAAACCTGTACCAAATCACGCTTATTTTTAAAAATCTCATCCGCAAAATGGATTCCTCCACCAGCAACCCGGGCCAGCGCACCACGTCGTAAATCAAACCTATATGGATTAGCTGTATCTGTAATATGAAGCAAGCGTGTAATTGATTCTTCACCCAACAAATCCACTGCCGATGAAGTTATTTTATCTTTGGCTGCATACTTACCTGTTAAAGTACCTCGTGATTCACTTAACGGAACTGGTATAATTTCAATAAATTCTTTGATTTTTCCGTAATCATAATTACAGTATTCTTTGATTTCATTCAAAATAAAATCACTACAGGCTCCAAGAGGTCGATAATTTTTGTAAAATAGTTCTGTTTGATTTTTGTCTGCACCAATATTCTTTAAATAATTCCTGTTTTCACCCTCATCCATGCTAAGGTTCATTGCCAGGATCATTGGATCTTCAAAAGTTTGGGATTCTATGGATTTTATATTTCCATAACCGCCCAGTTTATCCAAATTATTGAACCTAAAAGTATACCTGCGGTTCACTTCCTGCGAAATAAATTCCCGGTATAACTTGCTAAGATAATCTACGAAGAAGGTTTTTCCATTTCCTGGTTCACCTATCAGAACAAAGGCCATTTCGGCTGAGGAACCACCTTCGGCTGCATCTTTTACAAACGAAACAAAACTATTTATTTCGTCAAACATTCCAATAATGTGCTTGCCTTTATCACGGAAAACATGAAAGTCGTAGGTGGAGCGTCCGTTAACTGTTGTCCTTGCGATTTTTTTTTGGTCGCCAAGTATCATTCGACTTATCGACTGAAATACATTTTCAAACTTACGCTTACCTGAAATTACTTGCGCAACATGAAAATCAAGACTGTTTTTTGGTGCTTCAGGAATTTTCTTTTTTTGTGTTGCCATAAGTTGTGCCTCCGAGTATTTGATTCAAGCTCTTTTACTCCCACGAAAAGACCACCAACAAAAGAGTTTGAGTGCTAATTAAAACCAAAATTTATTGAACTTTTACCTTTAGTTAAAAGTACGAATTTATAATTGTATTATCAAGGCTAATTTTTAATATAAATCGTAAAATTGTGAATTAATTTGACAAATCAGTAGAAAGAGATTACTTTACGCTAAGATTACAAAAACCTGACTTACAGACAGTAAAGACAGCCCGAAAACTTTCATCGTTGAACTATATTATACTTAATCGATCAATACAAGGAGTTTATTTTTAAATTGGAAAGGTTTTATTTAATGAACAGCAAGTAGCTTACACCAAAACCAGGAAATAAACTGAAAATCAATTTGTTTACCCCG